>NZ_JBSFTP010000118.1:0-13556 GCF_053591315.1 Streptomyces sp. NPDC003042 | reverse complement strand
ACGCCCGGTTACATTCCGAACCCGGAAGCTAAGCCTTTCAGCGCCGATGGTACTGCAGGGGGGACCCTGTGGGAGAGTAGGACGCCGCCGAACAATCATTGTGGGAAAGCCCCGCACCTTAAATGGTGCGGGGCTTTTCTGCGTTCCGGGCCCGGTCGCGCCGGCCGTCGGGCACGATGAGCGGCACCCGGAGTCGCCGGCGGTGGTCAGGCTGGTCGGCCTCGACAGCTGACGCTGACCACACGCCGAGAGCGGCTGCCCGTTGCCGGGCCGCCGCTCTCGGTCGTGCGATCGGGCTCAGAGGCGGCCGGCGGCCTTGAGGGCGAGGTAGGCGTCGGCCAGCGCGGGGGCCAGAGTGTCAGGGGTGGAGTCGACCACGTGGACGCCGTGGCGGGAGAGCTGCTCGGCCGTGCGGCGGCGCTGAGATTCGGACTGGGTGCCCGCGGCGGCCTCGTAGACGGCGTCGACGTCGCCGCGGGACTTCGCCATCTCGGCGACGTGCGGGTCGGCCACCGAGGCCAGGACGACCGTGTGGCGCTGGGTGAGGCGGGGGAGGACCGGGAGCAGGCCCTCCTCGATCGGTGCCGCGTCCAGGCTGGTCAGCAGGACGATCAGGGAGCGGCGGGGGGCGCTGCGCAGGAGGGTGGAGACCAGGCTGCGGGAGTCGGTCTCGACCAGTTCCGGTTCGAGGGTGGCCATGGCGTTGACGAAGGCCGGGAGGGTGTCGGCCGCCGAGCGGCCCTGGACCTGGGCGCGGGGTCGGCGGTCGTAGGCCAGCAGGTCGACGCGGTCGCCGGCGCGGGTGGCCAGCGCGGTCAGGAGCAGGGCGGCGTCCATGGCGGAGTCGAGGCGGGGGGCGTCGCCGACGCGGCCCGCCGACGTGCGGCCGGTGTCCAGGCAGATCAGGATGTGGCGGTCTCGCTCCGGGCGCCAGGTGCGGACGGCGACCTTGTTCTGGCGGGCGGTGGCCCGCCAGTCGATGGAGCGGGTGTCGTCGCCCGGGACGTAGTCGCGCAGGCTGTCGAACTCGGTGCCCTCACCGCGCGTCAGGACGCTCGTACGGCCGTCCAGTTCGCGCAGGCGGGCCAGGCGGGACGGGAGGTGCTTGCGGCTCGCGAAGGGCGGCAGGACGCGGACCGTCCACGGGACGGAGTGCGAGCCCTGGCGGGCGAGCAGGCCGAGGGGGCCGTACGAGCGGATGGTGACGCGGGCCGCCTGGCGGTCGCCGCGCCGGGTGGGGCGCAGGCGGGTGGTCAGGCGGCGGCGTTCGCCCGCGGGGACGGTGAGCTCGTGGCGGGACGCGGGCCCCTCGGTGCCCGGGATCCAGCTGCTGGGCGGCCAGGCGTCGCGGACGCGGGCGCGGAGTGTGCGGGTGCCCGGGTTGGTGAGGGTGAGGTGGACGTCAGCGGTCTCGCCCAGGCGTACGGAGGTGTCGCCCGAGCGGGCCAGCCGCAGGGTGCGGACGGGCACCGCGAGGGCGTAGTCGACCGCGCAGGCGAGCGCGAGGCTGCCGTTGACCGCGAGGATCCCCGCCCAGCTCGGTTCGAGGATGCCGACGGGGAGGCTGCCGAGGGCCGCCAGGAGGGCGGCGCGTCCGGTGAGGGCCATCAGCGCGGGACGGGGACGTGGGAGAGGATCGCGGTGATCACGGAGTCCGGCGTGACGCCCTCCATCTCGGCTTCCGGGCGGAGCTGGACGCGGTGGCGCAGCGTCGGGAGGGCGAGGGCCTTCACGTCGTCGGGGGTGACGTAGTCGCGGCCGACGAGCCAGGCCCAGGCGCGGGAGGTGGCCATCAGGGCCGTCGCGCCGCGCGGGGAGACGCCGAGGGTCAGGGACGGCGATTCACGGGTGGCGCGGCAGATGTCGACGACGTAGCCGGTGATCTCGGGGGAGACGGAGACGAGGGCGACGGCTTCGCGGGCGGCTGCGAGTTCCTTGGGGCCGGCGACGGGGCGGATGCCCGCGGCGTGCAGGTCGCGCGGGTTGAAGCCGGCGGCGTGCCGGGTCAGGACGCCGATCTCCTCCTCGCGGGAGGGCAGCGGGACGGTCAGCTTCAGCAGGAAGCGGTCCAGCTGGGCCTCGGGGAGGGGGTACGTGCCCTCGTACTCGACCGGGTTCATGGTGGCGGCGACGAGGAAGGGCTCGGGGAGCTTGCGCGGGGTGCCGTCGACGGTGACCTGGCGCTCCTCCATCGCTTCGAGGAGCGAGGACTGGGTCTTGGGAGGGGTGCGGTTGATCTCGTCGGCGAGGAGGAGGTTGGTGAAGACCGGGCCGTCCTGGAAGGAGAACTCGGCGGTGCGGGCGTCGTAGACGAGGGAGCCCGTGACGTCGCTGGGCATCAGGTCCGGGGTGAACTGGACGCGTTTGGTGTCGAGTTCGAGGGACGCGGCGAGGGCCCGTACCAGGAGGGTCTTCGCGACACCGGGGACGCCTTCGAGGAGGACGTGGCCGCGGCACAGGAGTGCGACGACGAGACCGGTGACGGCGGAGTCCTGGCCGACCACGGCCTTTCCGATCTCGGTGCGGAGCGCTTCCAGGGAGGAACGGGCGCTGTCCGTGGTGGCCGTCATGAGGTGCGGACCTCTCTTTCGAGGGCGTCGAGGTGGTCGGCGAGCGCGACGAGTGCCGCGTCGTCGGCGGGTGTGGTGCCGAAGAGGATGGTGCTCACGTCGTGCGTGCCTTCGCCCCGGCGGGCGGACACGGCGGGGACCAGTGAGACGGGGTCGTGGGCCTGGGTGGCCGGTACGCCGACCAGTGCGGCGAGGCGTTCGCGGGCGGCGGCGCGCAGCACGGTGGCGGCGCGGTCGCGGGCCGCGGCCTTGCGGTAGAGGCGGGCGCGGCCCTCGGTTGCCTCGGAGGCGCGGATCGCGACGGGCAGCCTCTCGGTGACGAGCGGGCCGAGCCGGCGGGCGCGCCAGAGGGCGGCGAGGACGGCGGCCAGGAACAGCTGGAGCACGGCCCAGCTCCAGCCTGCCGGGACGAGCTCGAAGAGGCTCTTCTCCTCGGAGGCGTCCTCGGCGGGCATGTCGGCGAGGGTGGGCAGGTACCAGACGAGATCCGGGCGGGTGCCGAGGAGTTGGAGGGCGAGGGAGGCGTTGCCCTCCTTCGCGAGGCTCTCGTTGAGGAGGATCGTCCCGGAGCCGAGGAGGACGGTGTCGCCGCCCTTGGTGGCGGCGGGCAGGACGAGGAGGGTGGCGTGGCCGTCGCTCGGGTAGCAGGCGGTGGCGCCGGTGAGGCCGGTGGTGTAGCGCGGGCCGTCGCCGGTGCCGGCGCGGCCGGCGGTGGTGGCGGCGGGCAGGGGGCACCCGGGGTCGAGGTTTTCCTGCTCGGCGACGGCCTTGGTGCGCGCCTCGGGAGCCAGGCCCGGGAGGCTGAGGTCGGGGCCGATCAGGATGGTGCGGCCGCCGGAAAGGTTCGTGGCGGAGCGGATGGAGCGCTGCTGGCTCTCGCCGAGCAGTTCCGGGTGGGCGACCAGCAGGGTGGTGCGGGGGCCGGCCGCGGCGGCGGCCTCGGCAGCGTTGGTGACCACGCGGGTGGTGACGCCGCGCTCCTTGAGCAGCTGGGCGACGGCCCGGCTGCCCTGGGGGTCGGTGGAGCGGGGGTCCAGGAGGCCGTGGTGGTCCCCGGCCTGGAGTCCGGCCAGCAGGACGGCGGCGGCGAGCAGGATGCCGAGGGCGAGGAGGAAGCCGCGGGTCCGGGCCCAGAGCTGGGCGCCGGTGAGGGCGGTGGACGTGGTGCCCGGGGCCGGGTCCTGGGTGGGGCCGGTCATGCGGTGGGTCCCGTCAGGAGCGGCTTGGCACGTTCGAGGGCGAGGTCGAGGGTGCGCAGGCGGGCGTACGTGTCGGGGCCGGCGGTGCGGCCGCCGTAGGTGACGTCGTCGAAGGTGCGGGCGGCGGCGCGCAGTTCCGCCGTGTGGTCGGGCAGGGAGACGGCGGCTTCGGCGGCGGCCTCGTCGGCGGTGCGGCCGGGGCGCGGGTCGAGGAGGGTGCGCTCCTCCAGGGAGCGGACGACGGCGCGCATGCGCTCCTGGGCGGCTTCGGTCCAGCGGCCCGCGGCGGCGTGGGCTTCGGCGGCGGAGCGGTGGTCGGCGGCGCTGCGCAGGCCTTCGTCGAAGAGGTGGGCGGCGCTGGTGGCGGTCCGGCGGGGCGAGCCGAGCCGCCACCACAGGGCGGCGACGGCCAGCACGATCACGAGGACGACGGCGAGGATGCCGATCCCGCCGCCGGGAGTGGCCGCCGCGGCGCGCTCGAAGAGCTCGCCGACCCATTCCCAGAAGCGGTCCAGGGCGCGCTCGAAGATGCTCGGCTCGTTCTGGTGGTAGGCGGGCTTGGACAGCTCGCGCTCCGCCGCCTCGCGGGCGGCGTCGCGCGGTGTCGTCAGCGGTGGTGTCTCGGCGCCGGGCAGCAGGGCCGCGGCGCCGGTGACGATGAGTCCCCCCGTTCTCATCAGCGCTTCAGCCTCCGGTGACCGGTCCGTCGCCGCCGGGCTGCGGGGCGCTGGGACCGTCGTGTTCGAGACCGGCGGCGCGGGCGAGGTCGAGGTCGAGGGCCTCGCGGCGGATGCGCTGGTCGATGTACAGGAGGGCGGTGACGCCCGTCTGCATCGGCATGGTGACGGTGAGCCCGACGACCGAGCCGATCGCGGCGATGATCAGGAAGGTCCAGCTGAGGCCGGCGGAGCCGTTGAACAGGGAGTCGAAGCCGCCCGGGGAGAAGTACACGGCGACGACCGCGAACGGTACGACGATCACCATGGTGGTGACCCACCGGATGGCCCAGGTGAGCAGGCTGATGCCGAAGACGCGCCACCAGGCGCCCCTGACCAGCTTCGCGGAGCGCTTCAGGGCGTCGGTGACGCTGCCGCGCTCCAGCATCAGCGCGGGCGGCGCCAGCGCGAACGTCACGTAGAACCAGGCGAGCAGCACGATCCCGACGGGCACGCCGATCGCGACCAGGCCGGCGCTGTCCGCCAGGATGCCGGGGAGCGCCGGGAGGATCCCGGCGGCGAGCGAGCCCAGGAACAGCAGGACGGTCAGCCCGAGCATGCGCGGTGCCAGTGGGCGTACGGCGCGCAGGGTGGTGGAGACGGTGGAGCTCTGGCCGAGGACGGCGCGGCTGACGACGGGCGCGAGGAGTGCGGTGACCAGGAGCAGCCCGAGCAGCTGGAGGTAGTAGTCGGTGGCGTAGATCAGCATCGCGTCGCCCATGGCCGCGATGGCTTCCGACGGGCTCGCCGGGTCTTCGGCCGGGACGACGAGGCTGTCCATCGTGAGGCGCTGCAGGAGGAGTATGCCGAGCTGGATCAGGGAGGCGACGACCAGGCTGATGGAGAGCACCGAGCGCCAGTGGCCGCGCATCGTGCTGACCGCGCCGTCGAGGATCTCGCCCAGGCCCAGGGGGCGCAGGGGGATCACGCCGGGCTTGGCGGCGGGGGGCGGGCCGCCCCATCCGCCGGGGGTGCCGGGGTAGCCGTACTGGCCGCCGTAGGGGGCGCCGTAGGGCGGGCCGGGCTGCTGTCCGGGCTGGTGTCCGGACTGGGGGCCGTACGGTCCCCAGCCGGCGCCCTGCTGCTGCGGGGGCGGCGTCTGGCCGGCTGCCGGGCTCGACCACTGCCCGGGGGGCGGCTGGGCGGCCGACCATTTCGAGTCGCCGGAGGGCTGCGCGGGGGGCCGGCTGCTGTCGGAGCCCTGGCCGTCGGACGGGGGTCCGGGCGTGGCCCAGCCCGGAGAGTCGTTCATCGTCGCTCCTTCGCGTGCACCTGCCGTGGCGGGCGCGCTGGTCGGCTGCCATCGTGCCATGTGGGAACGTCGTACGGACCAGCCGTCCCCCAGGATCTCGGGTCGCCCGTCCCTTCAATTGTCGCGCGGATCCGGGGCAGACTGGTCGCCCTGATCACCACGCAGGTCCGAGGGGCGATTTCCAGCCCTTTTGGCTGTGGGACAGCTCACCGCCAGGTAACGATTAGCTAATGGGATGATGTCAACCATGAAGGGACGAGTCCTTGTCGTCGACGACGACACCGCGCTGGCCGAGATGCTCGGCATTGTGCTGCGTGGAGAAGGTTTTGAGCCGTCGTTCGTAGCTGACGGTGACAAGGCGCTGGCTGCCTTCCGGGAGGCGAAGCCGGACTTGGTGCTGCTCGACCTCATGCTGCCCGGAAGGGACGGCATAGAGGTGTGCAGGCTGATCCGGGCCGAGTCGGGTGTGCCTATTGTCATGCTCACCGCCAAAAGTGACACGGTGGATGTCGTGGTGGGCCTGGAATCCGGTGCCGACGACTACATCGTCAAGCCGTTCAAACCCAAGGAGCTGGTGGCAAGGATCAGGGCGCGACTGCGCCGGACGGAAGAGCCCGCGCCCGAGCAGCTGGCCATCGGTGACCTCGTCATCGACGTGGCCGGGCACTCGGTCAAGCGCGACGGCGGCTCCATCGCGCTGACCCCGCTCGAGTTCGACCTGCTGGTCGCCCTCGCGCGCAAGCCCTGGCAGGTGTTCACCCGCGAGGTGCTGCTGGAGCAGGTCTGGGGCTACCGCCACGCCGCGGACACCCGCCTGGTCAACGTGCATGTGCAGCGACTGCGCTCCAAGGTCGAGAAGGACCCGGAGCGCCCCGAGATCGTCGTGACGGTGCGCGGTGTCGGCTACAAGGCCGGACCCAGCTGAGATGCGGGCCGGCGTGCCCCGGGACGGCTCCCGAGGGGGAGCCCGGCGGGGTGGCCGGCCGCTCCGGGGCGGAGCCGTCGGCGGCCCCGTCCTGCGGCTGTGCGTACGACTCGTACGCCGGCCGCTGCTTCCCGCTGTCCGGCTGTGGCGGCGCAACATCCAGCTCAGGGTGGTCGCGGCGACCCTGCTGATGTCGCTCGCCGTGGTGCTGGCGCTTGGCTTCGTCGTCGTCGCCCAGGTCAGCAGGGGCCTCCTCGAAGCCAAGGAGGAGGCCGCGCAGAGCCAGGCCGCGGGAGGGTTCGCGGTCGCACAGGAAAAGGCCAACACCCCCTCCGCGGTGGAAGGCCCCGACGCCACCGACAACAAGGTCGGCCGCGACGCCAGCACCTGGATGAACTCGCTCGTCAAGCAGCTCGCCAGTGGCGGCCAGACCGCCTTCGAGGTCGCCGCGCTCGGCGCCGGCGCCGGAGAACAGCCCGGCGGCGCCCAGGGCGTCAAGGGCGCCCGCGCCTCCGGCAACGTCGACCCGACGGCCAGCGTCCCGATCGAGCTGCGCCGGGCCGTCGACAACGCCACCGGCACCTTCAAGACCTTCTCGCAGATCCGCTACGCGGCCGGGTCCGAGGAGAAGGTCCCCGAGCCCGCGCTCGTCGTCGGCAAGCGGCTCAGCGACATCAACGGGGACCCGTACGGCCTCTACTACCTCTTCCCGCTCACGCAGGAGGAGGAATCCCTCAACCTCGTCAAGATGACCTTCGCCACCGCCGGCCTCTTCGTCGTCGTCCTGCTCGGCGCCATCGCCTGGCTCGTCGTACGCCAGGTCGTCACCCCCGTGCGGATGGCCGCCGGGATCGCCGAGCGGCTGTCGGCCGGGCGGCTCCAGGAACGGATGAAGGTCACCGGCGAGGACGACATCGCCCGCCTGGGCGAGGCCTTCAACAAGATGGCCCAGAACCTCCAGAACAAGATCCAGCAGCTGGAGGACCTGTCGCGGATGCAGCGCCGGTTCGTCTCGGACGTCTCGCACGAGCTGCGCACCCCGCTCACGACGGTACGGATGGCGGCAGACGTCATCCACGACGCCCGCGTCGACTTCGACCCGATCACCGCGCGCTCCGCCGAACTGCTCGCCGGTCAACTCGACCGGTTCGAGTCGCTGCTCTCCGACCTGCTGGAGATCAGCCGCTTCGACGCGGGCGCGGCCGCCCTGGAGGCGGAACCCATCGATCTGCGAGAAGTCGTACGCCGCGTCATCGACGGGGCCGAACCGCTCGCCGAACACAAGGGGAGCCGGATCCGGGTCCTCGGGGACAGCCAGCCCGTCATCGCCGAGGCGGATTCGCGCCGGGTGGAGCGGGTGCTGCGCAACCTCGTCGTCAACGCCGTGGAGCACGGCGAGGGCCGCGACGTGATCGTCCGGCTCGCCTCGGCGGGCGGGGCCGTCGCGATCGCCGTACGGGACTACGGGGTCGGGCTCAAGCCCGGCGAGGCCACCCGCGTCTTCAACCGCTTCTGGCGCGCCGACCCGGCCCGTGCCCGTACGACCGGCGGGACGGGTCTGGGCCTGTCCATCGCCGTCGAGGACGCCCGGCTGCACGGCGGCTGGCTCCAGGCCTGGGGCGAGCCGGGCGGCGGCTCACAGTTCCGCCTCACGCTGCCCCGGACCGCCGACGAGCCGCTGCGGGGCTCGCCGATCCCGCTGGAACCCGAGGACTCGCGCGCCAACCGGGCCAGGGCCGCCGCCGACGCGGCGGGGCGCGGCAGCGGGAGCGGTAGCGGGCCCGGCGTACAGCGCGGACCGGGCGGACACGGCGGACAGGGCGGGCACGGCGCGAACACCGCCGAGCGCGGCGACCGCTCGCCGATCCCGCCGCGGCCGGCGGTCACCACCGCCCTGCCGGTTCCCGCGGACCCCACCGCGCTACCGGGCAACGGAGCGCGCGTCGTGGCCCGGCCGACCGACCAGTCAGCAGCAACGGAGGATGGATCCGGTGGAGGACGCTGAGCGCACGCGGGGGGCGGGCTCCGGGCGCGGAAGGCCGCGGAGGGCCCCGGTCCGGTCCTGGGCGGCCCTCGGGGCGGCCGGCCTGCTGCTGGCCGGTTGCGCCTCGATGCCCGACCGCGGCGAGATCCGCCGGGTGGAGGCCTCGCAGGGCGTCGACTCCCAGGTCCGGGTGTTCGGCGTACCGCCGGCCGACAAGGCCGGCGCGGCCGACATCGTCGACGGCTTCCTGGAGGCGATGACCAGCGACGACCCGCAGCTGGACACCGCCCGCAAGTACCTCACCGAGGACGCCGCGAAGAACTGGCAGCCCGGCTCGGCCGTCACCGTGCTCTCCGCCGGCCTCAGCCGGGTTCCCGTCCAGAGCGAGAAGGATCCCGAGGACCCCGAGGAGCCGCGCTGGAAGGTGAGCGGCAAGAAGCTCGCGACGGTGGACGAGCGCAGCGCGTACCAGCCGGAGACCGGCGGCGGGCGCTACGAGGAGTACCTCCAGCTCGTCCAGGTGAAGGGGCAGTGGCGGATCGCGACCCCGCCCAGCAGCCTCGTGCTCAGCGAGTCCGACTTCCAGCGCATCTACAAGCCGGTCAACAAGTACTACTTCGCGGGTAATTCGCTCGTCGCCGACCCGGTGTACGTACGCCAGCGCAGCGACCCGGACTCCCGGATGGACCCGACCACGCAGACCGTGCGCTCGCTGCTCGCCGGCCCGTCCAAGTGGCTCGGCCCGGTCGTCTCCACCAGCTTCCCCGCCGGCACCGAACTGCTCGAGGGCACCAAGTCCCTGTCCTACGACGGCCAGAACACGCTGCGCGTACCGCTCAACCGCAACGCGGAGAGCGCCCCGCAGCCGCAGTGCCAGAAGATGGCCACCCAACTCCTGTACACGGTCCGCGACCTGACGGGCTCCCGCCTGGAACGCGTAGAGCTGCTGCGCGCCAACGGCAAGGCCTCGCTGTGCTGGGTGACCTGGGCGGCCGCCGAGGTCATCGCCAACCGGCCGCGGCCTCCGGAGCACCAGTACTACGTGGACAAGGACTTCCGGCTGGTCCGCATGGTCCTCGACGTCAACGCCGAGGACCAGCAGCAGGACAAGCCCGAGTTGGCGCCCGGGCCGCTGGCCACCGCCACCGGCTTCAAGGTGGGTTCGGCTGCCGTCGCCTACGACGAGAAGCGCGCGGCCGTCGTCTCCGACGACGAGCACGGGCTGTACGTGGTCACGCTGACGACGGCCGGAGCGATGCCGCAGCCGCTGCTGAGCAGCAAGGCCGGCAAGCTGACCGCGCCCAGCTGGGACGCCCACGGCGATCTGTGGATCGCCGAGCTCGACCCGCAGAACCAGCACCAGACCCTGTGGCGGGTGCCCGGCGGGACGGGGACGCCGCAGAAGGTGGACGTCGCCGGACTGAACGGCGGGAAGATCGCCGCCCTCAAGGCCTCCTCGGACGGCGTGCGCCTCGCGCTGCTCGTCGAGAAGGAGGGCGGGCGCAAGAACCTGTTCACCGGGCGGATCGAGCGGCCCGGGGGCACGGGGGCCACGGCCCCGGTGTCGGTGCGCGAGCTGCGCCCGGCGGCTCCGCAGATGGCGGAGGTGACGGCGATGAGCTGGGCGCCGCGGGGCCGGCTGCTCGTCGTCGGCCGGGAGAGCGGCGGGGTCGACCAGGCCCGTTACATGCTGGCGGACGGCTCGATGGTCGCGGCGAGCCTGCCCGGGGCCACCGGGCTGGTCGCGATCGCGGCCGCCGAGGACGAGACGCAGCCGGTGGTGGCGTTCTCCAAGGGCGACGGGATCGTGTGGCTGCCGCCGGGTGCGCAGTGGCGCACGGTGGCGGCGGGCGGCCGGGCGCCGGTGTACCCGGGCTGAGCCGGGCTGAGCCGGGCGCGCGGGTCTCCGAGATCCCCTGGTCGCCCGCGTTCCGCGTGTTCTCCGGGTTTTCCACAGGGGTGGCGGGGCCTCGGGCCGCCCGGCACGCTGGGCGTATGCGGGGATGGTGGCGGGAACTCGCCGGGCTCGTCCTGCCGGCCGACTGCGCGGGCTGCGGCGCTGCCCGCCGTGTGCTGTGCGAGCGGTGCCGGACGCGGCTGAGCGGTGCGGCGGCGGGGCTCGTGCGCCCGGCCGTGCGGCGGGGCGGCCCGGTGGGGCTGCCCCCGGTGCACGCCGGTGCCCGGTACGAGGAGCCCGTACGGGCGGTCGTACTGGCCCACAAGGAACGCGGGGCGCTGCCCCTGGCCGGCCCGCTCGGCGAGGCCCTGGCCGCTGCGGTGCTTCAGGCGGCCCGTGGCGGGCCCGGTGAACTGGCGCTGGTCCCGGTGCCCTCCGCGCGGCGGGCGGTGCGGGCGCGCGGGCACGATCCGGCGCGCAGGATCGCGCTGGCCGCGTCGGGGCGGCTGCGCCGGGGCGGGGTCGCCGCGCGCGTGGCGCCCGTGCTGCGCCTCCTGAGGCCGGTCGAGGACCAGGCGGACCTGGGGGCCCGGGAGCGGCTGGAGAACCTCGCGGGGGCCCTGGGAGTGTGCCGGGACGGCGCGCGGCTGACGGCCGGAGCGCGCATCCTGCTGGTGGACGACTTGATCACCACCGGGGCCACGCTCGCGGAGGCGGCCAGGGCCCTGCGGGCGGCCGGACTGCGGGTGGACGCGGCGGCGGTCGTCGCGGCGCCGGCCCGCTCATTCGTGCGGCGTAGGGGGCAAAAATCTTGTGAATAGATTTGGAACCACAAGGGAATGCGCATCGTTGCAGGTAGTAAGAGGGAAGAGCCACCTGAACGGAGGTATGTTCCGGTAGCGGGTGCCGCCAACGGGCATTGAGAGATATGTTCGGTTGTGAGGAACTGGCGATCCTAGGACCCCGGGTATCGGAGCACCAAGCCGTCCGTTTTTTGAATCTTCGTGTCAGAGGGTGTCTCTCTACTCCGAAGTCGGTGGGATGTAGATCTTGCCGATGGGGGAGGAGGAGGTGAAAGTCGCCAAGTCCGAGGCTCCGGTGTTCACCGGAGCCTGGTGCGAAAGGGAGACGCTTCGCCGCTAGCAGGCGGGGCTCTCCGGGAACGGAGTTCTGCGTGGACATCGTCGTCAAGGGCCGCAAGACCGAGGTACCCGAGCGGTTCCGCAAGCACGTGGCCGAGAAGCTGAATCCCGAGCGGATCCAGAAGCTCGACGCCAAGGTGATCAGCTTGGATGTCGAGGTGTCCAAGGAGCACAACCCGCGCCAGGCCGACCGTTCCGACCGCGTGGAGATCACCCTGCATTCGCGGGGCCCGGTGATCCGGGCCGAGGCCGCGGCAGCGGACCCGTACGCGGCGCTCGACCTGGCTCAGGACAAGCTGGAGGCCCGGCTGCGCAAGCAGCACGACAAGCGCTACACCCGCCGTGGCAGCGGCCGGCTCTCGGCGGCCGAGGTCGCCGACGTCGTGCCGGGCGTCGCTCAGCTGAACGGCAGCGGCCAGCCGGTCACGGAGGAGAAGGCCGAAGGGATTCCGACCACCCGGATCGGGTCTCTGGAAGTGCAGGGCGAGGGCCCGCTCATCGTTCGCGAGAAGACCCACTCGGCCCGACCCATGTCGCTCGACCAGGCTCTGTACGAGATGGAACTGGTCGGCCACGACTTCTATCTGTTCGTCGACTCCGAAACCAAGATGCCGAGCGTCGTCTACCGGCGCCACGCGTACGACTACGGCGTCATCCACGTGGACCCCGACGGTGCCTCCAGTTCGGGCGAGTCGGGTGCGGGCGCGGGCGGCGCGCTCGGCGGCTGAATCATTCATCGCCCCTGCGGGACGCTCAGGCGTTCCGCAGGGGCACCTGTGTGACGCGTATGAGCCAGACGGGTTCCGTCAGGCCTCCGTCGGGTGCTGCGGGCATGGAATCATGGCGGGCAGTCAACCGGCGGCCTGTCCGGCCCGGTTGGCACAGAGCTCAGCACATGCAGGGGGAGGAACGATGGCGGACAGCTTCGGGCCGGTGCGCGGGGAGAACGGCGCGGGCTGTCGTGAGGGGGAACCGGTGGCGGGAGACCCGGCCGGGGAGCCCATCCGGGTGCTCGTGGTCGACGACCACGCCCTGTTCCGGCGGGGGCTGGAGATCGTCCTCGCTCAGGAGGAGGACATCCAGGTCGTCGGTGAGGCGGGGGACGGGGCGGAGGCGGTGGACAAGGCCGCCGATCTGCTGCCCGACATCATCCTGATGGACGTACGGATGCCCCGGCGCGGCGGGATCGAGGCGTGCACCTCGATCAAGGAGGTCGCCCCCTCCGCGAAGATCATCATGTTGACGATCAGCGACGAGGAGGCGGACCTCTACGACGCGATCAAGGCCGGCGCGACGGGATACCTGCTCAAGGAGATCTCCACGGACGAGGTCGCGACGGCGATCCGCGCCGTGGCGGACGGGCAGTCGCAGATCAGCCCCTCGATGGCGTCGAAGCTGCTGACCGAGTTCAAGTCGATGATCCAGCGCACCGACGAGCGGCGGCTGGTGCCGGCGCCGCGATTGACGGACCGCGAGCTGGAGGTCCTGAAGCTGGTGGCGACCGGTATGAACAACCGGGACATCGCCAAGCAGTTGTTCATCTCCGAGAACACCGTGAAGAACCACGTGCGCAACATCCTGGAGAAGCTGCAGCTGCACTCCCGGATGGAAGCCGTCGTGTACGCGATGCGGGAGAAGATCCTCGAAATCCGCTGAGAGGCTGCCCGGCCCGTCCGTCAGCCCGGCCACAGCACCAGACGAGTAAGTCCTAAGTCTTCGGGCGCATGAAGCGAGGGTCTCGTTGATCCGTTTGTGACGACAGATCTCGAAACCCTGGCGACAGCACTGTACGTGAAGATCGATGACTCTCTGGCAGGAACGCGGCGGCCGGGGCGGCCTCCGAGGCTGACAGACGCGGAACTGCTGACCGT
>NZ_JBSFTP010000117.1:0-13773 GCF_053591315.1 Streptomyces sp. NPDC003042 | reverse complement strand
TGGCCTTCGGCCACCCTTGACCGACCGGCCCGCCCCGAAATGCCAAAGACTGTCGGGAAGCCCCCAAAGGAACGGCATGGGGGACAGTCAGGCATGCGGGCCCGTCAGGGAAGCGGGCCCGCGTTCCGGGCCTTCCCGGGGACCGGCCCCCGCGATCACCACCCCAGACCTCGTCCAGCGTCAGGCCACGGCCCGACAGATCGAAACAGCGGCCAGGAGCGCCCCAGCCCCTCCGCATCAGCTCGCTGCTCGCTCCACACGGCTCAGCGTGTGCGGGCCGTCCTGGGCTCGGGCAGAGGCCGCCCACGGTCAGTGGGCGGGCCCGCACGTCTAGGACCTGTCCGGCCGATCACTCGGAGATCGCCGACGCGTTCATGGGGCAGTCGTTGATGTCGTCGGCCGGCTGGAGTCAGGGTGTACAGAGACACCGAACGGCAGGGCCGTATCTTAGGGCAGGCGACGCTGGCACTACCGATGCGTCGCAGCCGTCCGTCGCAGCCGGGCGCCGCCCACGCCGGGTACCGGGTACCCGGCAAACGATCGGGAGTTGACCAGTGATCAGTCTGGCCGCAGTGGGGGGAGTGGCCCTGGTCGAATTGGGCATGGCCCTGACTCCGGGACCGAACATGATCCACCTCGCCTCGCGCGCGATTACCCAAGGCCGCAGGGCGGGCCTGGTCAGCCTGAGCGGGACCGCCGTGGGATTCCTGTGCTATCTGCTGGCCGCGGCCGCTGGCCTGTCCGCGTTGTTCGCCGCCGTGCCGCTGGCGTTCACGGTGGTCAAGCTCGCCGGAGCCGCCTACCTGGCCTACCTGGCCTGGGACATGCTCAAGCCCGGTGGCCGCTCCCCCTTCGCTCCGGCCCAGGACCTGCCTCCCGTCTCCGACGCCCGCCTGTTCTCGATGGGGCTCCTGACCAACCTGCTCAACCCCAAGATCGCTCTCATGTACGCCGCTCTTCTGCCCCAGTTCATGGATCCGCAGGCGGGCCCGGACTGGGCGCAACTGCTCCAGCTCGGTGGTGTGCAGATCATCGTGGGGATCTCCGTGAACGCTCTGATCATGCTGGGCGCAGCACGGGTGTCGGGGTTTCTGGCCGCCCGCCCCCGCGTGATGACCGCTCAGCGGTTCGCGGCAGGCGGCTTGCTCGGCGTCTTCGCGCTGCGCACAGCTCTGTCCCGTACGCCTGTCTCGGCCTGAGCCATGCACGCGCGCCTGTGACACCGGTGCTGCCGTGACCGGGAATGTTCGCCGGGTTGGTGTTAGTGGCTCTTGAGCCGGTCGGATGTGATCTCACTTCCGGTCGGGGAGTTGTGGGGCGTCAACCGGCGCCGCAAAGGCATCGACCACACCTGGTCAGCACTCAGATCGATCCGCGCGGCCCGACCCGACGGGGCCCCGATCTACGTGATCCTCGAGAACCTCTGCGCCCACCTGAACTGGCGCATCCGGCGCTGGGCGGTGAAGAACAAGGTCGAGCTGTGCTTCACCCCTACGCCTCCTGGGCCAACCCAATCGAGGCTCATTTCGGGCCGCTGCGGCAGTTCGCCGTCTCCAACTCCGACCACCCCAACCACACCGTGCGAACCCGCGCCCTGCACGCCTACCTGCGCTGGCGCAACAACAACGCCCGCCACCCCGACGTCCTGGCCGCACAACGACGCGAACGAGCCCGCATCCGCAGCGAGAAGGCCATCCGCTGGGGCGGCAGAGTGTTCCAGGCCGCGGCCTGACCAGCGGACCTTTCGCCTGATCAGGTGGCATGTGCCATCTGATGATGCGACCGGTCTTTGCCGCCGTGCTGTCAGGTACGCAGGTACGAGGCGCCGTTCAGGTCCAGGACCGCCCCCGACGCCCACTCGGCCTCCGGCGACGCCAGCCACAGCACGGCCGCCGCGACCTCCTGTGCCGACGCCACCCGGCCGAACGGACTCTGCGCCCGGATCGCCTCGCCGTCCGCTCCGCTCAACCGGGGCGCCACCCGCTCGGTGTCGAAGAAACCAGGTGCGACGGACGCGACGCCGATGCCGTACGGGGCGAGCGAGACGGCGAGCGACTGACCGAGAGCGTGTACCGCCGCCTTCGTCGCGCCGTAGGCGGGGTGGTCGGGCTCGCCCTTGAACGCGCCGCGCGAACCGATGTTGACGATCCTCCCGCCCGTGCCCTGTTCGATCATGCGGCGGCCGGCCAGGTAGCTGAGATGAGAGGTGGCCAGCAGATTCACCGAGACGTGCCGCTGCCACACGGCCACCCACTCCTCGTACGAGGTCTCGGGGAGCGGATGGCGCAGATTCACGGCCGCGTTGTTCACCAGCACGTCCACACCGCCGAGGAGTTCGGCCGCCGCCGACTCCACCGCCGCGACCCCGGCCGGATCGGACAGATCGCCGCCGACGAGCCCGTGCCCCTCACCTTCCAGGGACTCCAGGGTCAGCCGCGCCTCGTCCTCGCGCGACCCGAAGTGCACGGCGACGCGGTCACCGTTCGCCGCGAACGCCCGGGAGACGGCGCGACCGAGACCCCGGGAGGCACCACTGACCAGAACGCGGCGGCCGTTGGCAGGTGGTTTCATCGAAGAGGCCTCTCATGGCGGATCGTTGGCGGGACGTGTTCGACTCCCTTCTATACGAGGAGACCACAAGTCGCAGACGCCGAGCCGTGAGGAGTGCGCAGCTCGCCGTGGGCGGCCTCTGCCCGAGCCCAGGACGGCCCGCACACGCTGAGACGTGCCCTGGACGAGGTCTGGGGCGGTGATCGCGGGGGCCGGTCCCCGGGAAGGCCCCGGCACTCCCCCGACCCCGCCGAGGGGATCCCGTACACCCCGCCCCCGACCCCGCCTCCGGTCCCCGCGGCAGGACCCACCTACGTCGCCTGCAGGGCCAGCGTCGGGGACAGGCGGGCCGCGCGGGTCGCGGGGTAGAGGCCGGCCAGGGTGCCGATGGCCAGGGTGGCGGCGAAGCCGCCCGTGACCGCCCAGAGGGGGACCACCCAGGGGAGGTCGGCCACCCGGGCGTAGACGCCGGTGGCCGCGCCGCCGAGGGCGATGCCCGCCAGGCCGCCGAGGCCGGACAGGAGCAGGGATTCGGTGACGAACTGGATCCGGACGTGCCCCTTGGTGGCGCCGAGCGAGCGGCGCAGGCCGATCTCGTGGCGGCGTTCCAGCACCGAGATGATCATGGTGTTGGCGACGCCGACCCCGCCCACCAGCAGGGCGATTCCGCCCAGGCCGAGCAGGAGCGTGCTGAAGGCGCCCTCCGTCGCCGCCTTGGCCTGGAGCGCCGCCGACGGGTCCGTCACGGACACCGCGCTCGGGGTGCGGGGATTGGCCGTCCGCGCGACGAGGTCGCGTACGGCCGCCACCCGGTCGTCCGCGGAGCGTTCGTACACCGCCGTCGGGTGGCCGTCGAAGCCCAGCAGCTCCCGCGCCGCCTCCCAGCCGACCAGCGCCGAGCGCTCGATCTCCGGTGCCAGCGGGACCGTATCCAGGATGCCGGTCACCGTGAAGTAGCGGCCGCCGATGAAGACCTGCCGGCCCGGTTCCGTGATGCCGAGCCGCTGGGCCGCGACGTGCCCGAGGACGACGGCGGGATAGCGGCCAGTGGCGCTGTTCAGCCAGGCGCCGCTGCGCATCCTGGCCCGCAGCGTGCCGAGCAGGTCGTCCTTGGCGGCCTTGACCGTGATGCCGCCCGTCTCCCCCTTCGGGATGTTCTCCGTCCGGCGGACCGACTGCGCCACGTCGCCCGTCGTGCCGACCGACTCGACGCCGTCGATGCGGGAGATCATGCCGGGGGCGCCCTGCGGCAGGGTGGTGTCGTGGCCCGTGAACATCGACTGGCCCGGGGTCACGACCAGCATGTTCGTCCCCAGCTTGTCGAGTTCCCGCAGTAGCTTCGCCTGGCTGGACGAGGAGATGCCGACCACCGCGATCATCGTCGCGATCCCGATGGCGATCCCGAGCGCCGACAGGAACACCCGCATCGGGCGCGAGCGCAGGCCCGCCGAGCCGGTGTGCAGGACGTCGCGGGGGGACAGGCGCGGCGGCCTGATCCTTCTCCGGGTACGAGTACGGGTGCCGTTGCGCGTACGGATCCTCATGCCGCCTCCGTTCTCGACGGATTGCGTACGTCCGCCACGATCTCGCCGTCCCGGATCCGCACCTGCCGGGGCAGGCCGGCCGCGATCTCGCGGTCGTGGGTGATCACGGCGATGGTGGCCCCGTCCCCGTTCAGCTCGCGCAGCAGCTCCATCACGGACCGACCGGACGCCGTGTCCAGCGCCCCGGTCGGCTCGTCGGCCAGCAGCAGGTCCGGCTCGCCCGCCACCGCCCGGGCGATGGCCACGCGCTGCTTCTGCCCGCCGGACAGCTCGTGCGGCCGGTGGTCCATCCGGTCGCCGAGGCCGACCCGTTCCAAGGCGGCCGCCGCCCGGCGGCCGCGCTCCGCGCGGGAGAGCCCGGAGTACAGCAGCCCCTCGGCGACGTTCGCGCGGGCGCTGAGGCCGGGCACCAGGTGGAAGGACTGGAAGACGAAGCCGACATGGCGCGAGCGCAGCGCCGACAGCGACCGGTCGGACAGGGCCGCGATGTCGTATCCGGCGATGGAGACGCGGCCGGCGCTCGGCCGGTCCAGGGTGCCGACGATGTGGAGCAGCGTCGACTTGCCGGAGCCCGACGGACCGACGATGGCCAGGAGTTCGCCGTTCATGACGGTCAGGTCGATCCCGCGGAGGGCCGAGACACCGCCGGGGTACTCCTTGGTGACCCCGGCGAGTTCCACGACGGGGTGCGTGTGCGGTGGGATGTGCGGTGGCGTGTGCGGTGAGGTCATAGCTTGGGTATCCCTACCCGCATGCCCTCTTCGAGGGCGTCGCCGGTCACCTCGACCCGGCCGTTGCCGAACATGCCGAGCCGCACCGTGACCTCGCGGGCCGTGCCGTTCTCGACGACCTGGACGCCGAAGCCGCCGCCGGGCAGTGCGAGCAGCGCGTTGACCGGTACGGAGAGCACGCCCGTGCGGGTCTCGCCGGTCAGGTTCACCGACACCGGGGACTGGTCGGGGGCCTTGACCTCGCCGGGGTGGTCGAGGGCGACGACCACCTCGACCTCGGCCTTCTTGTCGCCGCCTCCCCCGCCTCCCCCTCCTCCTCCGCCGGTGCCCCCGCCGTTCTGGCCGTCGCCCGGACCGGCCGTGCTGCCCACCGAGTCGATCTTTCCGGTGGTGCTGCCCCCGTCCGGCAGCCGCACGGTCACCTTGTCTCCCGTCCTGGCCGCGCCCGCCTTCGCCGCATCGATCCGGAAGCGGACGATCCGCTCGGTGCCGGTCACGGTGAGCACCGGTTTGCCCGGCCCCGGCTCGTCCCCGAGCGCCGCGTCGTTGCGCCGCACCCGCTGCGGCCCGGACGCGAAGGCGACGTCGTCCTTCGCGACCTCTCCCGTCTGTGGCGCCTTGTGGGCCTTCTGCCACCGCTTGACCGCTGCCGTCGTGCCCGCCGTGAAGGTGCCGTCCTGCGCGTCGAGGCCGGTCCCGTAGCCGAGGGCCACCAGGTTCCGCTTGAGCTGCTTGACGTCCTCGCCCTTGTCCCCGGCCTTCAGCGGCCGGTACATCGGGGTCGTCCCGTACATCAGGCGGACCGGCTTCCCGTTGATGTCGTAGAGCCGCCCGTCCCGCTCGACCGCCGTACCCTCACCCGCGATCCAGGTGAGGACACCCGGTCCGCCCGCGCTCAGCTTGCGTTCCTGCGCGTACCCGAGGGTGCCCTCGACCTGGAGGCCGGCGCTGAGGTCTCCGCGCTGAACCGGTGCGGTCGCCGGGGGCAGGCCGTTCGTACGCTCCTGCTCCGTACCGTCGCGCGGGGCGCGTTCCAGCACGGCGTAACCGCCGCCCGAGACGGCCAGGACGACGGCCAGCGAGCCGAGCAGCCACGCGCCGCGCCTGCCCGTCCGGCCGTCCGTCCGGCTGCCCGTCCCGCTGCCCGCCCGGCCGTCCGTCCGGCCGCCCATCAGGCCGCTTCGCACTTCTTCTGGGCGTCCTCGAAGGCCTTCTCCTGGCCCTTGGGGATCTCGATGGCGTTCTTCATGCCCGCGTTGTACTCCGGGTCCTTGAGGTCCACGCCGTTCTTGCGCATGCACTGGACCCACCGGAGCTCCTTGTCCTTCTGCTCCTGCGTCGGTTCGCCGTTGGAGCCGGGGCCCTGCGCTCCGCAGGCCTTCATGGCCTCCTGCATCTTCTGCGGGTCCACGCCGCCGCCCACCGTCATGCCGCGCGGGTCCTGGCCCGGCGCGGGGTCGGGGGCGTCTATGCCCTGCTCGCGCAGGCACTGGCGCAGCTTCACCGCCTTGTCGGCGTCCGCGCCGCTGCTGCTGCCGCCGTTGCTACTGCTGTTGCCGCCGCCGGAGCCGTCCTTCTTCCCGTCCGACGAGCCGCCGCTCGTGCAGGCGGTCACGAAGAGGGTCAGCCCGGTGAGGACCGCGGCCGTGGTCATGGTCAGGGATCGCTTCATGGGCCCGAGCCTGCGGCAGAAGGGGATGTCGCTTCCCTCTCGCAGACTGCTTACACCGGCGAAATGCCCTCCTCCTGTAGAGAGGACGGCATGCGAGTTCTGGTGGTGGAGGACGAGGAGTTCCTCCGGGAGATGATTGCCGAGGGGCTGCGCCGCGACGCGCTGGCCGTCGACGAGGCGGGTGACGGCCTGGAGGCGCTGCGGCGCCTGCGCCTGGGCGAGTACGACGTCCTCGTCCTCGACCGCGACCTCCCCGGCCTGCACGGCGACGAGGTCTGCCGCCAGGTGGTGCGCGAGCGGCTGCTGACCCGGGTGCTGATGCTGACGGCGTCCGGGACCGTACGCGAACGCGTGGAGGGGCTCGGCCTCGGCGCCGACGACTACCTCACCAAGCCCTTCGCCTACGACGAACTCCTCGCCCGCGTCCTGGCGCTCGGCCGCCGCACCCGCCCCGCCCTGCCGCCCGTACTGGAACGCTCCGGGATCGCCCTGGACACCGCCCGCCGTTCGGTCACCCGCGACGGCCACCGCCTGTCCCTCTCGCGCAAGGAGTTCGCCGTCCTGGAGGCGCTGCTGCGCGCCGAGGGCGCCGTGCTGAGCAGTGACGACCTGATCGAGCAGGTGTGGGAGGAGGACACCAGCTACAGCACGAACGCCGTCCGGGTCACGCTCAGCAAGCTGCGCGCCAAGCTGGGCGAGCCGCCGCTGATCGGGACGGTCCCGGGCGCGGGCTACCGGATCACCGGTCCGTGATGAGAGCAGTGCTCCATTCCGAGCGCGCCCGTCTCACCGCGCTCTACGGCGCGCTGCTGCTCCTCGCGGGCGGGGGCCTGGTCGCGCTGGTCAACGTCCTGCTGCGCAACGGTCTCTCCTCGCGCATCAGCGGGGCCGTCACCACCGTGATGCCCGCCTCCCGGATGGGCGAGAGCCCGACCGAGGGCCAGTCCCGCGGTCCGGTACCCGCCGAGAAGCTGCCGCCCGGCGTCGCCCCGACCCAGGAACAGCTCGACCAGTGGCGCGTCACCAGGAACGTCTCCGCCGCCGTCGAACAGGCCGCGCTGCACGAGCTCACGCTGGTCTCCCTCGTCGCCCTCGCCCTCTTCGCCGTGCTGTCCGTCTGGCTGGCCTGGTGGATGGCGGGCCGCGTGCTGCGCCCCGTCGGCGTGATCACCGAAACGGCCCGCCGGCTGTCCGGCGCGAACCTGCACGAGCGGATCGGCCTCCAGGCCCCGCCCGGCGAACTGAAGCGGCTGGCCGACACCTTCGACGGGATGCTCGACCGGATGGAGGACCTGGTCGGCGCGCAGCGCCGGTTCGCCGCGAACGCCGCGCACGAGCTGCGCACGCCGCTCGCCGTCCAGCGGGCCGCGGCCGAGATCGGCCTGGCCGGGGAGCCGTCGCCGCGGAAGGTGGCCCGGATCCGGGAGCGGCTCATCGCGGTGGCCGACTCCAGCGAACACCTCGTCGAGTCGCTGCTGCTGCTCGCGGTGTCCGAGGAGGGCCTGGAGTCGACGGAGCCGGTGGACCTGGCGGCGCTGGTACGCAAGCAGCTGCGGGCGGCGGTCCCGCCGCCAGACCCGTCGTCCTCCTCGGCCGCCCCGTCGTCCTCTTCGCCCGCCCCGTCGCCCGCCCCACCGCCCGCCCCGGCCGCCGTCGTACGGGACCTCGCGCCGCTGACCGTCCAGGGTGACGGGACCCTGCTCGGCCACGTCGTCCGGAACCTCCTCGACAATGCCGTACGTCACAACCGCGACGGCGGCCGGATCCGCGTCGCGACCTCGCCCGACGGGCTGCTGACGGTCTCCAATACCGGCCCGGTGATCGAGCCGCAGGACGTGCCGCGCCTCCTGGAGCCCTTCCGGCGCCGCGCGGAACGCCGGCACACCGCAGGTGAGGGCGCCGGTCTGGGCCTGTCGATCGTCGCCTCCATCGCGCGGGCGCACGGCGCGCGGCTGCTCGCCGAGGCGAACCCGGAACCGGACGGCGGCCTGACCGTCCGCGTCCGCTTCCCCGTGGGCATCGCGGCCGGGGACGGCGGGCATTCGGCCGGAGTGAAGATCAGCTGATGTACGGTCGGGTCAATGAGCAAGCACGCCCGAACCCGCACCCGTACGAGCACCCGTACCAGTGCCCGTACGCGCGCCCGTTCCGCCGAACGCCGGCGGCGCGCCCTCGTCGCCACCGCCGTCGCCGGTCTGCTGGCCTTCGGGGTCGGCTGGTTCCAGGCGCTCCAGGCCCCGCCCGGCGCCCCCGTCCCGCAGACCCGTTCGGACGCCCGCCCCCAGGCCCCCGACCGTGCCGCGCGCGACGAGCAGCGGGCCGACGTCCGCCAGGGGCTCCCGGAGCTCAGCGAGGCGACCCGCGCCGCGATCCCCGCGGACTCGCGCCAGCTGGTGCTGGTCACGGGCAAGGCCAAGGACTCCTCGGAGTCGACCGTGTCCCTCTACACCCGCCCCGCACCCGGCGCCGACTGGGCGCGTACCGCGAGCTGGCCGGCCCGCAACGGCGCCAAGGGCTGGTCCGCCGACCGCGTGTACGGCGACCTGACCTCCCCGCAGGGGGTGTTCTCCCTGAGCGACGCGGGAGGTCTGCTGCCGGCCCCGCCCGGTACCCGTCTCCCGTACGACCGCGACGCCTCCTTCGTCCCCTCGGGCCGGGGCGTGAACGGCGAGTCGCTGGCGGGCTCCTTCGACTACGTCGTGGCGATCGACTTCAACCGCAGGCAGGGCACGTCCCCCCTGGACCCGGCCAAGCCGGAGGGCGAGCGCAAGGGCGGCTACATCTGGCTCCACGTGGACCACGACGGCCCGTCCCAGGGCTGCGTCGGCATCTCGAAGGCGGCGATGAAGCAGCTCCTCACCACTCTGGACCCGGCGGCGAACCCGGTCATCGCGATGGGCCCGCCGGGGTTGTGACGGCCCGCGGCCGCCGCCACCGTCAGATCCTGACGACCCGCACACGGCTCCCGCACAGCGCGGACAGGTCTTCCGGATCCGAGGTCAGCACGGTGGCGGGTCCGGGCTGGTCGAGGGCGGTCGCCGCCACGATCGCGTCCAGCGCGTACTTGTGTCCGTGCAGCCCGGCAGCGGCGAGCAGCTTGCTCGCATGCCGCGCGATGGCCTCGCTCGGCGGAACGACGTGCACGCGGGAGACCGCGTAGTCGAACTGGGCCTGGCCCGTCCTGGGATCACGAGCCTCTACGAGCGTGACCGAGCTGATCACCACCCGGATGTCTTCGGCTTCGGCTGCCGTCAGCCACTCAAGCAGCCCGCGGTTCCGGCGCACGACCCGGGAGAGACCCTCGGAGTCGAGGATCAGCGTCCCGCTCATGCGGCATTCGACGATGCTGCCGTCTCGCCGCGCAGGATGGCTCGCTTCGCTTCGACTGCTGCCGGATCGGCGGGGCCGTTGGTGGCCTCGGAGTCCTCGATCAGTTCGCGGAGCCGGTCACGCTCCAGCTGCCGCTGAACGAGCGCCTCGATGTATGCGGACATGCCGCGCTTGCCGGTGCGCGCCTTGAGCGCCGCGATCGTCCCCTCGTGGAGGGAGACGGATACCGGGCGGGTCGGGCCTTCGCCCGGCGGGGGCTGGTCGGTCATGGGGAAATTCTAACAAAGTGAATGTTATTCGGGTGCGGGTGCGGGTGCGGGTGCGGGCGGCGGTGCTACTCGCCGTGCCACGCTCGCCTGGCTTCCTCGATCACATCCTCGGGTAGGCGGCCGTGACGGCGCTCGTGGTCCTCGACGATTTCCTGAGCCTTCAGGAGTGCCAGCCAGTGTTCGGCCGCCGCGTCGACGAAGGCGGAGAACTGGTCCTCGCCCGCGCGCTCCTCGATTGCTCGGCGATGGAGCGCCGCATGGTCACCGTCTTCCTCACCGTGGTCTCGGGCATGCCGGCCTCCGTGATCGCCAAGGTTTCATCTGCCACGAATCCACCATCCCATCGTGGGCGGGACTCCACGGGGTCGTTCGGCGTATCGTGTCCCACCCCTTGCCTGACGGTCCGTCAGATACGACGATGGCCCCGCACCGGTATGACGAATCGGCAGTCGGGCCGATGGCCGGGCGACAGGCGAAGGTGAGGCGGGCGCGGCATGGCACGCGTGTTTCCGGAAGGCCGGCTGGCGTACGGGATGCAGCTCCCGGTCCAGTCGCAGAGCACCCTCTACGCCGAACCCTGGGAGGCGTCGGCCACCCCCGCCGACCTCGCCGACATCGCACGGGCCGCCGACCGCGCAGGCTTCGGGTACGTCGCCACCTGCGACCACGTCGCCATCCCGCGCCGGCTCGCCGGGCCAATGAGCACCGTCTGGTACGACCCGGTGGCCACCCTGGCCTTCCTGGCCGGGATCACCGAACGCGTGCGCCTGCTGAGCCACGTCGCGATCGTCGGCCTGCGCCACCCGCTGGTCACCGCCAAGCAGTACGCCACCCTCGACCACCTCTCCGGAGGCCGCCTGATCCTCGGGGTCGGCGCCGGGCACGTCCAGGAGGAGTTCGAGGCCCTCGGCGTGGACTTCGCCCGCCGGGGGGCCGTAATCGACGAGACCCTCGACGCGCTGCGCGCGGCGCTGGGACCCGAGGAGTATCCGGAGTTCGAGGGCGAGCGGTTCTCCTTCAAGGACCTGGGGCAGCTGCCCCGGCCCGCCCAGGCGCGGATCCCCGTCTGGGTCGGCGGCTCCTCGCCCGCGGCGGTCCGCCGGGCCGCCGTGCGCGGCGACGGCTGGCTCCCGCAGGGGGACCCGCGCGAGAAGATTCCGGCGCAGGTCGCCCGGATGCGGGAGCTGCGCGCCGAAGCCGGCGTCACCGGCCCCCTGGAGATCGGCGCGATCACCGAGGCGCTCTACGTCGGCGAGCCCGCCTGGGACATCGGCCGCCGGGCCGTGACCGGCAAGGCGGAGGCGCTCGCCGAGTCCCTCCGGGAGTACCGGGCGCTGGGCGTGGACCAGATCCAGGTCCGTTTCCGCAGCCGCGACCGGGCCGAACTCGTGGACCAGATCACCGCTTTCGGGGCCGAGGTGGCTCCCCTCCTCAACGACTAGCCGATTGGGGCACACGCATGGGCAAGCTGGACGGGCGCGTCGTCATCGTCACGGGTGCGGCGCGCGGCCAGGGCGAGCAGGAGGCCCGCCTCTTCGCCGCCGAGGGCGCCAAGGTGCTGCTGGGCGACGTACTCGACGAGCAGGGCGCCGCCGTCGCCAAGGAGATCGGCGAGGACCGGGCGCGCTACGTACGGATGGACGTGAGCCGCGAGGAGGACTGGGCGGCGGCGATCGCCGCCGCGAAGGAGGCCTTCGGCCCGGTGAACGGCCTGGTCAACAACGCCGGGATCCTGCGCTTCAACGAGCTGGCCGCCACCCCGCTGGAGGAGTTCCAGCAGGTGGTCCAGGTCAACCAGGTCGGCGCCTTCCTCGGCATCAAGTCCCTGGCCCCCGAGATCGAGGCGGCCGGCGGCGGGACCATCGTCAACACCTCCTCGTACACGGGCCTGACGGGCATGGCGTACGTGGGCTCGTACGCGGCGACCAAGGCGGCGATCCTCGGGCTGACGCGGGTGGCGGCGCTGGAGCTGGCGGCCAAGGGGATCCGGGTCAACGCCATGTGCCCGGGGGCCGTGGACACCCCCATGGCCAACCCGGGTCTGCTCGACCCGGCCGGGATCACGGACGAGGCCAAGGAGGCCATGGCCGAGCTCTACAAGCGGGTGGTCCCGATGGGCCGGGTGGGGCAGCCGGAGGAGATAGCGAGGCTGGCCCTGTTCCTGACCAGTGACGACTCCTCGTACATCACCGGCCAGCCGTTCGTCATCGACGGCGGCTGGATGGCCGGCGTGAGCATTATCTGATGGAGCGTCAGGTGCCGGTATTGACGCTCCCGCCGTGCGATGGAACAGTCGACTCATCGATCTGACGTAACGTCAGAAACTGAAGGACGGTGAACCCCTTTGGAATTCGGGCTCTTCGTGCAGGGATACGTGCCTGAGGCGCGATCCAAGGTCGACCCCGAGGCGGAGCACAAAGCGCTGCTCGAGGAGACCGAGTACGTCATCCAGGCCGACAAGTCCGGCTTCAAGTACGCCTGGGCCTCCGAGCACCACTTCCTGGAGGAGTACTCGCACCTCTCGGCGAACGAGGTCTTCCTCGGCTACCTCGCCCACGCCACCGAGCGCATCCACCTCGGCTCGGGCATCTTCAACCCGCTCGCCCCGGTGAACCACCCGGTGAAGGTCGCCGAGAAGGTCACCATGCTCGACCACCTCTCCAAGGGCCGCTTCGAGTTCGGCACCGGGCGCGGCGCGGGCAGCCACGAGATCCTCGGCTTCTTCCCCGGCATCGAGGACATGAACCACACCAAGGAGATCTGGGAGGAGACGATCGCGGAGTTCCCCAAGATGTTCCTTCAGGAGGAATACGAGGGGTTCAACGGCAAGCACTGGTCCCTCCCGCCGCGCAAGATCTTCCCGAAGCCGTACGGGAAGGCCCACCCGGCCATGTGGTACGCCGCCGGATCGCCGTCCTCGTACGCGATGGCCGCCCGGAAGGGCCTGGGGGTCCTCGGCTTCAGCGTGCAGAAGGTCTCCGACATGTCATGGGTCCTGGACCAGTACAAGACCGCCATCCAGGAGGCGAAGGCCATCGGGGCCTTCGTGAACGACAACGTCATGGTCACCTCGACCGCGATCTGCGCCGAGACCCACGACAAGGCGGTCGAGATCGCCGTCAACGGCGGCCTCAACCGGCTCCAGTCCCTCGTCTTCCGCTACCACGACACCTTCCCCCGGCCGGAGGGCATCCCGGAGTGGCCGGAACTCCTGCCCGAGTACAGCGCGGAGATCATCGAGCTGCTGATCGCGGAGGAGCTGATGATCTGCGGCGACCCGTCGGAGGTGCTGCGCCAGTGCCGGCGCTGGGAGGAGGCCGGCGCGGACCAGCTCTCCTTCGGCCTGCCGATCGGCGTCTCGTACGAGGACACGATGACCAGCATCCGGCTCATCGGGGAACACGTCATCCCGAAGATCGACACGGACCCGATCCACCGCACGACCCGCTTCCGCCAGTCCGTTTAGCACGGGGGCTTGACGGGGGACGACCCCCGGGCTCCGCCCGGGACCCGCCGACTGGCCCGGAGGGCCGGCATTGACCTGGCGGGTCACGCCTCGGCCGCCAGGCCAGGACCGGCCCGCAGGGTGGGTGCCGACCTGCCGGGTCGGTGCGAGCCCACCGTCACCTTCACCATGCTGTCCATCACCCACCAGCCCTCGCTGGTGGAGCACCCGG
>NZ_JBSFTP010000116.1:0-13933 GCF_053591315.1 Streptomyces sp. NPDC003042 | reverse complement strand
CAGGGGGGACCCTGTGGGAGAGTAGGACGCCGCCGAACAATCATTGTGGGAAAGCCCCGCACCTTAATTGGTGCGGGGCTTTTCTGCGTTCCGGGCCCGGTCGAGGACTCCTGTAGGGTCAGGGGCATAGATTCGACCATTTCTACAGTCACAGTGGAGGCCCCCGGGTGGAGGTCCAGGAGACTCGGGTTCAGACTGACCGAATTTTCACCATTCCGAACATCCTGAGCATGGCTCGCCTGGCCGGCGTGCCGCTGTTCCTCTGGCTCATCCTGGAGGGGTACGACGGGTGGGCGCTGGCCGTCCTCATGCTCAGCGGGATCAGTGACTACCTCGACGGGAAACTCGCGCGGCGCTGGAATCAGATCAGCAATCTGGGTCGGCTGCTCGACCCCGCCGCGGACCGGCTGTACATCCTGACCACACTCTTCGGTCTCACGTGGCGCGAGATTCTGCCTCTTTGGCTCACGGCGGCGTTGCTCGCCCGTGAGGCGATGTTGCTGGTCATGGTGTGGATCCTGCGTCGTCACGGCTATCCGCCGCCGCAGGTCAACTTCCTCGGCAAGGCCGCCACCTTCAACCTGATGTACGCGTTCCCCTTGTTGTTGCTCAGTGAAGGGTCGGGCTGGCTGGCCTGGGCGGCGTCCATTTTCGGATGGGCGTTCGCGGGTTGGGGTACAACACTGTATTGGTGGGCAGGAATCCTTTACGTGGTGCAGGTCCGCCGTCTCGTCAAGGCGGATGCCACGGCCGATTGAGCCCACTCAGCGCGGGTACTGACGCGGATGAACAGCGGAGTCACCGCCCGAGACGGGTGAGGTCGGCAAGACCATCGTCTCTCTAGGAGGACTCTTCCGACATGAAGGCCGTCGTGATGGCCGGTGGCGAAGGCACACGGCTTCGTCCCATGACCTCAAGCATGCCCAAGCCGCTCCTGCCGGTCGCAAACCGGCCGATCATGGAGCACGTGCTCAGGCTGCTCAAGCGCCATGGGCTCAACGAGACCGTGGTTACCGTGCAGTTCCTGGCGTCACTCGTCAAGAACTACTTCGGTGACGGCGAGGAGCTCGGAATGGAGCTCACCTATGCGAACGAGGAGAAGCCACTCGGCACCGCCGGCAGCGTGAAGAATGCCGAGGAGGCCTTGAAGGACGACACCTTCCTCGTCATCTCCGGCGACGCGCTCACCGACTTCGACCTCACCGATCTGATCAGTTTCCACAAGGAGAAGGGCGCACTGGTCACGGTGTGCCTGACCCGCGTGCCGAATCCGCTGGAATTCGGCATCACCATCGTGGACGAAGAAGGGAAGGTCGAGCGCTTCCTCGAGAAGCCGACGTGGGGCCAGGTGTTCTCGGACACGATCAACACCGGCATCTACGTGATGGAGCCGGAGATCTTCGACTACGTCGACGCGGACGTCTCGGTCGACTGGTCCGGCGATGTCTTCCCCCAGCTGATGAAGGAAGGCCGGCCGATCTACGGCTACGTGGCCGAGGGCTACTGGGAGGACGTGGGCACTCACGAGAGCTACGTCAAGGCGCAGGCCGACGTGCTCGAGGGCAAGGTCCAGGTCGACATGGACGGCTTCGAGATCTCGCCGGGCGTGTGGATCGCCGAAGGGGCCGAGGTGAGCCCGGACGCGGTCCTGCGCGGGCCGCTGTACATCGGGGACTACGCCAAGGTCGAGGCCGGGGTGGAGATCCGCGAGCACACGGTTGTCGGGTCGAACGTCGTCGTCAAGAGCGGCGCCTTCCTGCACAAGGCCGTCGTGCACGACAACGTCTACATCGGGCCCCACAGCAATCTGCGCGGCTGCGTCATCGGGAAGAACACCGACATCATGCGGGCCGCCCGTATCGAGGACGGGGCCGTCATCGGGGACGAGTGCCTCGTCGGTGAAGAATCCATTGTGCAGGGCAACGTCCGCGTCTACCCGTTCAAGACGATCGAGGCGGGCGCTTTCGTCAACACGTCGGTGATCTGGGAGTCACGCGGGCAGGCGCACCTGTTCGGCGCCCGCGGAGTCTCCGGGATCCTGAACGTGGAGATCACCCCCGAGCTGGTCGTGAAGCTCGCGGGGGCCTACGCGACGACCCTGAAGAAGGGGGCGACCGTCACCACGGCCCGTGACCACTCCCGAGGAGCGAGAGCGCTCAAGCGGGCAGTGATCTCGGCGCTGCAGGCCAGCGCCATCAACGTACGGGACCTGGAGAACGTACCGCTGCCGGTGGCCCGGCAGCAGACCGCCCGCGGTGCTGCGGGTGGGATCATGATCAGGACCTCGCCCGGGGTGCCCGACTCGGTGGACATCATGTTCCTCGACGAGCGGGGTGCGGACCTCTCGCAGGCGCAGCAGCGCAAGCTGGACCGCGTGTACGCGCGTCAGGAGTACCGGCGCGCCTTCCCCGGCGAGATCGGTGACCTCCAGTTCCCGTCGAGCGTCTTCGACTCGTACACGGGCTCTCTGCTGCGGCGGGTGGACACCACCGGGATCGCCGATGCCGGCCTGAAGGTCGTGGTGGACGCCTCGAACGGCAGCGCCGGTCTCGTGCTGCCGAGCCTGCTCGGCCGGCTCGGCGTGGACGCGCTGACGATCAATCCCGGGCTCGACGAGTCCAGGCCGACGGAGACGAGGGAGTCCCGGCGGGCCGGTCTGGTGAGGCTCGGTGAGATCGTCGCGTCCGCGCGGGCCGCCTTCGGGGTGCGCTTCGACCCGGTGGGCGAGCGGATCTCGCTGGTGGACGAGCGCGGGCGGATCATCGAGGACGACCGGGCGCTGCTCGTGCTCCTCGACCTGGTGGCCGCCGAGAAGCGCAGCGGCAAGGTGGCGCTTCCGGTGACCACCACGCGGGTCGCCGAGCAGGTGGCGGCGTACCACGGCACGCAGGTGGAGTGGACGACGACCTCGCCCGACGACCTGACCCGGGTGGGCCGGGCGGAGAGCACGATCTTCGGCGGGGACGGCCGGGGCGGGTTCATCGTCCCGGAGTTCAGCAGCGTCTTCGACGGGTCGGCGGCCTTCGTGCAGCTGATCGGGCTGGTGGCGCGGACGCAGCTCACTCTGAGCCAGATCGACGCGCGCATCCCCCGGGCGCACGTGCTCAAGCGGGACGTTCCGACGCCGTGGGCGGTGAAGGGGCTCGTCATGCGGCGGGTCGTGGAGGCGGCCGGCGACCGGCAGGTGGACACCACCGACGGCGTGCGCGTCGTCGAGGCCGACGGCCGGTGGGTGCTCGTGCTGCCGGACCCCGCGGAAGCCGTCACCCACCTGTGGGCGGAGGGCCCCGACGACGCCTCCGCGCAGGCGCTGCTGGACGAGTGGGGCGCGGTAGTGGACGGTGGCGGACAGCACTGACCGGCGTTGATCGGCGCGTGATCATGTAGGACCCACGTCCGGTGGGCCGGGTACGGGCGGTTGCCCGGCCTGGCCTGCCGGACGGGCGCATTCGGTGCGGGCGGGGCCGTCATGCGACGATGTGAGGCATGTCGCAGCCGCCCAACAACCGGAGTTCGGTCGCACCGCCCGCGCGCCCGGACGCTTCCATGTCGCTGCTGACCCACGTGATGGACCACAGCCTCGACGAGGGCTATGCGGAAGCGACGGCCCGGCGCGAGGCGGACGGTACGGCGCGGCTGCCGCGAACCCTCAAGGCCAAGCTGGGCCTCGCCGCCGGGCTCGTGCTCGCCGCCATGGTCGTCACGCTGGGCGCCGCGCAGGCGCGGATAGCGGCTCCGGTGCTGGCCAAGGAGCGCCAGGAGCTGATCGAGCGCGTGGAGCGGGCCGACGAGCACGCGGACGGCGTGGAGCGGGACATCGAGCGGCTGCGGACCGAGGTCGCGGACCGCCAGCGCACGGCGCTCAGGCAGCACGGTGGCGATCAGGGCCACCTCGTGGCGTTGATGTCCGGTGCGACCGCGGCACGGGGCCCGGGCGTCAAATTGGTGGTGGACGACGCCAAGGGTTCCTCGGCGGGTGACGGCGGCGGACCGCGGGAGAGCTCCGGATTCTCGGACACCGGCCGGCTCCGTGACCGGGACATGCAGCGCATCGTGAACGGGCTGTGGCAGTCCGGGGCGGAGGCCGTGTCGATCAACGGGCAGCGGCTGACGGCGCTGTCGGCGATCCGGGCCGCCGGTGACGCGATACTGGTCGACAACAAGCCGCTGGTGCCGCCCTACGAAATCCTCGCGGTGGGTGACGGGAAGCGGCTCGGCACCAGGTTCCAGGACTCCGCGGACGGCCAGTACCTGCACGTACTGCGGGAGAGCTACGGGATTCGCTCCACCCTGTCCTCCGTGGACGAGGTGAGGTTGCCGGCCGCGTCGAGCCTGACCGTACGTACAGCTACAGCGGAAGAGCCGAAGAAGGGTGCATCGTGATCGCGGTACTGGGCCTCGTGGCCGGAGTGGTGGTCGGGCTTCTCGTCCGGCCCGAAGTACCGGCTGTTGTGGAGCCTTATCTGCCGATCGCCGTGGTGGCCGCGCTGGACGCGGTGTTCGGCGGGCTGCGCGCGATGCTGGACGGCATCTTCGTGGACAAGGTCTTCGTGGTGTCGTTCCTGTCGAACGTGGTCGTGGCCGCCCTGATCGTCTTCCTCGGTGACAAGCTGGGCGTCGGGTCGCAGCTGTCGACCGGTGTGGTCGTGGTCTTCGGAATCCGGATCTTCTCCAACGCCGCCGCCATCCGCCGGCACGTCTTCCGGGCGTGAGGCCGATGACCACCGACAACACTCCGCCGGGGGAGCAGACCGGGCGCCAGCGCCTCGCCGCCGGGCTGTGGCCGCCGCGCGCGAGCCGGGCGCAACTGATCGTCGCGTTGCTGCTGTTCGTCCTGGGGCTGGGGCTCGCGATCCAGGTGCAGTCGAACATCGACTCCAGCGCACCGTTGCGTGGTGCCCGCCAGGAGGACCTCGTACGGATCCTCGACGAACTGGACGGGCGGACCAAGCGCCTGGAGGACGAGAAGCAGAAGCTGGAGGACCAGCGCAAGGAGCTGGAGAGCAGCTCCAACCAGGCCGAGGAGGCGCGCAAGCAGACCGTGGAGAAGGAGCGCCAACTGGGCATCCTGGCCGGTACGGTGGCTGCTCAGGGCCCGGGCATCACGCTGCGGATCACCGATGCCGGCGGTCAGGTGCGGTCCGACCAGCTCCTGGACACCTTGCAGGAGCTGCGGGCGGCCGGGGCAGAGGCGATCCAGATCAACGGGGTGCGCGTCGTGGCGGGCTCGTACTTCTCGGACGAGGGCGGCGGTGTGGGGATCGACGGTAAGAAGATCACACAGCCCTACGAGTTCAGGGTGATCGGCAAGCCGCAGGATCTGGAACCGGCGCTCAACATCCCCGGCGGTGTGGTGCAGACGCTGGAGAAGGAACAGGCCACGGTCGCCGTCACGCGGTCGGCGAAGATCGTTGTGGATGCCTTGCGTGCTGCGAAGCAGCCTGACTACGCTCGGTCGTCATCACCGTGAGGCGGGGTGGCACGTGGACCGGCTCACGCGGGCGAACGCCTGCGGGGGGTCGACGCACTGAAGTCGCGGTGCGTGGTGGAAACTGTCTGGTGGTTACGGACGTTGTAAGTATGTCCGGGTCGGCAGGTGTGTGTAAGCAGAGTTCGTCCTGCCCCACGGGCGGGTCTGTTTCGGTCAAGGGGAATCGCCCGTGAAGTTGTTTGAGAAGTTGTTCGGCAAGAAGAACCGCGAGGAAAGTGGTGCCGCGCGGCACCGCGCGGGGCATGGAGACGTGGAGGGGCAGGGCGACCGGCCGCTCTTCCGCGACGAGGTGGCCGGCCAGGGTGACATTTCGGGCGCGCAGGGCGCGTCGACTGTTGACCCTGCCGGTTCCGGACGCATAGGTTTCGGAGAACCATCAACCTCAAGTACGGGTGGAGGGTTTACCTCGGACCCGTATGCCACCAATGCCTCCGCGGGGCAGCCGCGGCGCGAGGAGCCGTCCATGTCGGCCGAGCAGATTTGCAGCAGGTGCGGGCAACGCAGCGGTGCGGCGAGCCGGTTCTGCTCCAACTGCGGGGCGCCGCTGCGGGCGGGTCTGACGCCGGAGCGAGCCTCGGAGACCACGTCCACGATCTCGATCTCGGGCCTTGAGGCCTACGAGGCCGAGGCGTCGGGACAACCGCACGCGTCGTCCTCGCTGTCCCCCGAGGCCCAGGCCGCGGTGGAAGCGCTGCCGCCCGGTTCCGCTCTGCTGATCGTGCGGCGCGGACCCAACTCCGGCAGCCGCTTCCTGTTGGACGGCGAGCTGACCACGGCAGGCCGGCACCCGCAGAGCGACATCTTCCTGGACGACGTCACCGTCTCCCGGCGGCATGTCGAGTTCCGCAGGGGCCCGGAAGGCGGCTTCACCGTCTCCGACGTGGGCAGTCTCAACGGCACGTACGTGAACCGTGAGCCGATCGACTCCGTCGCCCTGCACAACGGCGACGAGGTGCAGATCGGCAAGTACCGGCTGGTCTTCTACGCGAGCCTGCGGGGCGTCTGACCCTCTGGGAAGGTCCCATGCTGCGTACCCCGACCGGCGGTGCCGCGAAGAACGGCACCGCCGGCACCGCCGGGCGGCTGGTGAGCATCGGCACGGTGCTGACCATGCTGCGTGACGAGTTCCCCGAAGTCACGATCTCGAAGATCCGCTTCCTGGAGGCGGAAGGACTCGTCGAGCCCAGGCGCACACCCTCCGGATATCGCAAGTTCAGCACCGGGGACGTGGAGCGGCTCAGCCGCATCCTGCGCCTCCAGCGTGATCACTACCTGCCGCTGAAGGTCATCCGCGAGCAGCTCGACGCACTCGACCGCGGCGAGCAGATCCGTATCCCGGCGCCCACCGCGCACGGCGATGGCGTGGACCCCACGAGCCCGGCCGCCGTCTACGGCGAAGTCGGCCGGGAGCGGCCGACCGTCGCCCGGGTCGGGCGGGCCGAGCTGATCGCCGCCGCGGAGGTCGACGAGGTCCAGCTCGTCGAGTGGGAGTCGTACGGGCTCATCTGTGAAGCTCCGGGCGGCGGATTCGACGCGGAGACGGTCACGGTGGCCCGGCTGATCGCGGATCTCGGTCGATTCGGGCTCGAGCCCCGCCACCTGCGCGCCATGAAGGCAGCCGCGGACCGGGAGGCCGGTCTGGTGGAACAGGTCGTCTCGCCGCTGCGCCGGCACCGCAATCCGCAGACCAGAGCGCATGCGGAGGCCACGATGAAAGAGCTCGCGGGCCTGTCCGTACGGCTTCACGAGGCCCTCGTGCAGACGGCTCTCGGGGTCCGTTTGCACTGACCGCGCCGACCGTGGTGGAGCCCCGACTACCCAAACCGGCCGGGCAGGTCCTAGGGTTGCTGTGTGAACGAGCTCGACGTTGTGGGTGTCCGGGTGGAAATGCCCTCCAACCAACCGATCGTGCTCCTGCGTGAAGTGGGAGGCGACCGGTACCTCCCCATCTGGATCGGTCCGGGGGAGGCTACCGCCATTGCCTTCGCCCAGCAGGGCATGGCCCCTGCCCGGCCGCTGACGCACGACCTGTTCAAGGACGTGCTGGAGGCGGTCGGTGAGGAGCTCACCGAGGTCCGGATCACGGATCTGCGGGAGGGCGTCTTCTACGCGGAGCTTGTCTTCGCCAGTGGGGTCGAGGTGAGTGCGAGGCCTTCCGACGCCATAGCGCTGGCCCTGCGGATGGGGACGCCGATCTATGGCAGTGACGGCGTGCTGGACGACGCCGGAATCGCGATTCCCGACGAGCAGGAGGACGAGGTCGAGAAGTTCCGCGAGTTCCTCGACCAGATCTCGCCAGAAGACTTCGGTACCGGCCCCCAGTGAGGTGTCCACCAGGAACTTTCAGCCCATTCGAGTAGCCTTTCCCCGCAATGGGGTACGGGAAACCACTCTCAGGGTGATTATCACTCGGCGTGCCGAGTGTGGCGATCGTTGACGCACCCGTGGTCACTGCCTACCTTCAAGGTGGCAGGTCAAGGACGGAGGGTCGGCGTGAGGATCACGGGCGACGGTACGACCGGGGGCACCCCCGCGCGGAGTGACGGTGGGCCGTACCCGCTGCACGGTGCTGCGGCGGGTTCCGCGCACCGTCAGCCGGCGCCGACGCAGGTCGGACCGGTGAACGACGACCCGGCACCCGAGCAGGTCGGCTACCGAGGGCCGACGGCGTGCGCCGCGGCCGGCATCACGTACCGCCAGCTCGACTACTGGGCGCGCACCGGGCTGGTGGAGCCCAGCGTGCGACCCGCGTACGGGTCGGGCACGCAGCGGCTGTACAGCTTCCGGGACGTGGTGGTCCTGAAGATCGTCAAGCGCTTCCTGGACACCGGGGTGGCGCTGCAGAACATCCGCACCGCCGTGCGGCACCTGCGCGACCGGGACCTTTCCGACCTCGAGCGCATGACGCTGATGAGCGACGGCGCGACCGTGTACGAGTGCACCTCGCCGGATCAGGTGGTGAGCCTGCTCCAGGGCGGGCAGGGCGTCTTCGGCATCGCGGTGGGCGTCGTCTGGCGCGACGTCGAGAACGCGCTGTCGCAGCTGCACGGGGAGCGCGTGGACACCGGCGAGACCGTGGTCGGCCACAACCCGACCGACGAGCTGGCCGCTCGCAGGAACCGGGCCGTTTGAAACCCCGCCCCGTCTTCGGGGCGGCCCATTGTCAGACACGTAAGGCAGCATCGGGGCTGTGAGAGCCGCGCCGACCATCCTGCATCTGGACATGGACGCCTTCTACGCCTCCGTGGAGCAGGCGTCGAAGCCCAGCCTGCGCGGGAAGGCGGTGATCGTCGGCGGGCTCGGGCCGCGCGGCGTGGTCGCGACCGCCTCGTACGAGGCCCGGCGCTTCGGGGTGCACTCGGCGATGCCGACCGCCCAGGCGCGCAGGCTGTGCCCGAACGGCGCCTACCTGTTTCCCCGCTTCAGCCTCTACCGGGAGGTCAGCGACCTGGTGATGGGCCTGCTGCGGGAGCTGTCGCCGCTGGTCGAGCCGCTCAGCCTGGACGAGGCCTTCGTGGACCTGGAGGCGGGCGGCACGGCCTTCGACGCGGTGGGGGCCAGGGCCACGGGGGAGCGGCTGCGGGCCGACATCCTGGCCGCCACGGGGCTCAGCGGCTCGGTGGGGCTGGCCGGGTCGAAGATGCTGGCCAAGGTGGCTTCGGAGGCGGCCAAGCCGGACGGGCTGCTGCTGATCGAGCCGGGCACGGAGCGGGAGCTCCTCGCGCCCATGTCCGTGCGGACGCTGCCCGGCGTGGGGCCGGCCACCGGGGAGCATCTGCGGCGTGCCGGGATCACCACGGTGGGGGCGCTGGCCGAGGCCGGGGAGGACGAGCTGGTCCGGATGGTCGGCCGGGCGCACGGGGTCGCGCTGTACCGGATGGCCCTGGGGCTGGACGACCGGCCCGTGGTCGCGGAGCGGGACGCGAAGTCCGTGTCGGTGGAGGACACCTTCGACGTGGACCTGCACGACCGGGTGCGGATCCGGAACGAGGTGCAGCGGCTCGCCGACCGGTGTGTGGGGCGGCTGCGGGCTTCCGGGCACTCGGGGCGCACGATCGTCCTCAAGGTACGGCGGTACGACTTCTCGACGCTGACCCGCTCCGAGACCCTGCGGGGACCGACCGACGACCCGGGTGTGGTGCGGGAGGCCGCGGCGCGGCTGCTGGAGGGGGTGGACACCACCGGCGGGGTGCGGCTGCTGGGGGTCGGGGTGACCGGGCTCGCGGACTATACGCAGGAGGACCTGTTCGCCCAGGTGCTCGCCGCAGAGGCCGCAGAGGCCGCCGAGCCCGGTGGAGAGGGTGTCGGGGAAAAGGAGAAGCAGGACGGGCCTGAGGAGCCCGGTGGGGCGCCCGGGGCCGAGGGGACGTCCGGAGAGCCGGAGGCGGCCCCCGAGCGGCGCTGGGCGGCCGGGAGCGACGTACGGCACACGGTGTACGGGCCGGGATGGGTGCAGGGCAGCGGGGTCGGGCGGGTGACCGTACGGTTCGAGCAGCCCGGGTCGCCGCCCGGCCGGGTCCGCACGTTCCGAGTGGAGGACCCCGACCTGGAGCCCTCCGATCCGCTGCCCCTCGTAGGCAGCGGGAACCAGGACCCGGCCACCGGCACGGGGCCTGCTCAGGCGTCGCCCGCCAGGCGGTCGGCGTCGCGGCGGTGCTCCTCGGGGGATGGGGACGGCGCGTCGTCGAAGCCGGGCGGGAGGGCCACGTCGAGGCCGTAGTGGTGGTAGAGCTGCAGCTCCTGCTCGGGGGAGAGGTGGCGTCCGACGCCGAAATCGGGGGCGTCCTTGATGAGGGAGCGTTCGAAGGGCACGCGCAGGGTGTCGTCGACGACCTCGCTGGGCTCCAGGGGGACGAATGCGTCCCGGCCGAAGAGGCCGGTCCGGACGGCGGCCCATTCCGGAACGCCCGTGGCATCGTCGAGGTAGACCTCGTCTACGGTGCCGATCTTGGCGCCGTTGCGGTCGAACGCCTTGCGGCCGATCAGGCTGCGCGGATCGATGTCGGTCTGCACGGTCCCTCCATACGGTCGCAGTGTGCACAACTCATCCGTAATGACTACAGAAGTGCATATCGGGAGAGGGGGCCACTCGAGGGAGTGTCCAGATCCTCGCTGGTAGGCTGGGCGATGGCTGTTGACCCTGTGCGGGAGAGTCCTCCGAGTGAACTCGACGGAGGCGCCGAAGGAGCAAATCCTCCCCGGAATCTCTCAGGCATACGTACCGCACGCGACGAGGCCACTCTGGAAAGCAGGAGCGGGTACCGGGACGCAGTACCGGTTCCCCTCCTCACCGACGGTGAAAGCCGGATCTCGTGGGACAACCCCATGAGGCCCGGTGAAGCTCTCAGGTTGAGATGACAGAGGGGGAGGCCGTCCGGGTGCCCGCGCCGTGGTGCCCCTCGCAGGTCGTACGACCAGGAGGCCTCCGTCATGACCGCCAACCGCATTCCGCTCTCTCAGCTGGAGCGAGGCATCCCCTTCGAGCAGCGCCACATCGGCCCGGACGCCGAGGCGCAGGCAAAGATGCTCGCCCACGTGGGCTACGGCTCCCTGGACGAGCTCACCGCCGCCGCGGTGCCCGATGTGATCAGGACCACCGAGGCGCTGAACCTGCCCGAGGCGCGCACCGAGGCCGAGGTGCTCGCCGAGCTGCGCTCGCTCGCCGACCGCAACCAGGTCATGTCGTCGATGATCGGTCTCGGTTACTACGGGACCTTCACGCCGCCGGTGATCCTGCGCAACGTCATGGAGAACCCGGCCTGGTACACGGCGTACACGCCGTACCAGCCCGAGATCTCGCAGGGCCGCCTCGAAGCGCTCCTCAACTTCCAGACCGTCGTCGCCGACCTGACCGGCCTGCCGACCTCCGGTGCCTCGCTGCTCGACGAGGGCACCGCTGCCGCCGAGGCCATGTCGCTGGCCCGCCGCGTGGGCAAGGTCAAGAACGGCGTCTTCCTCATCGACGCCGACGCTCTGCCGCAGACCATCGCGGTGATCCAGACGCGCGCCGAGCCCACGGGCGTGGAGGTCGTCGTCGCCGACCTGTCGGACGGCATTCCGGCGGAGATCGCCGAGCGCGGTGTCTTCGGCGTGCTGCTGCAGTACCCGGGCGCCTCCGGCGCGGTGCGGGAGATCAAGCCGGTCATCGACCAGGCGCACGAGCTGGGTGCCGTCGTCACCGTCTCGGCCGACCTGCTCGCGCTGACCCTGCTGACCTCCCCGGGCGAACTGGGGGCGGACATCGCCGTCGGCACCACCCAGCGCTTCGGTGTCCCCATGGGCTTCGGCGGACCGCACGCCGGTTACATGGCCGTCCAGGCCAAGCACGCCCGCTCGCTGCCCGGCCGCCTGGTGGGCGTCTCCGTCGACGCCGACGGGAACAAGGCGTACCGGCTGGCGCTGCAGACCCGTGAGCAGCACATCCGCCGCGAGAAGGCCACCAGCAACATCTGTACCGCGCAGGTGCTGCTCGCCGTCATGGCCGGCATGTACGCCGTCTACCACGGCCCGGACGGCCTGCGCACGATCGCCCGGCGCACCCACCGCTACGCGGCGCTGCTCGCCGCGGGCCTGACGGCCGGCGGGGTCGAGGTCGTGCACGGCGCGTACTTCGACACCATCACGGCCCGGGTGCCGGGCAAGGCCGCCGAGGTCGTCGCCGCCGCCCGCGAGGGTGGGGTCAACCTGTTCCAGATCGACGCCGACCTCGTCTCCGCCGCCTGCGACGAGACGACCCTGCGCGCCGACATCGAGGCCGTCTGGGCCGCCTTCGGCGTGAGCGCCGACATCGAGGCGCTCGACGAGACCACCGCCGAGACGCTGCCCGAGGGCCTGCTGCGCTCGGACGACTACCTGGCCCACCCGGTCTTCCACCAGCACCGCTCCGAGACCGCGATGCTGCGCTACCTGCGCAAGCTCTCGGACAAGGACTACGCGCTGGACCGCGGCATGATCCCGCTGGGCTCCTGCACCATGAAGCTCAACGCGACCACCGAGATGGAGCCGGTCACCTGGCCCGAGTTCGGCCAGCTGCACCCCTTCGCCCCGGTCGAGCAGGCGGAGGGCTACCTCACGCTCATCACCGAGCTGGAGGAACGTCTCTGCGAGGTCACGGGCTACGACAAGGTCTCGATCCAGCCGAACGCCGGCTCCCAGGGTGAGCTCGCCGGCCTGCTGGCCGTGCGCGCCTACCACCGGGCGAACGGCGACGAGCAGCGCACCATCTGCCTCATCCCGTCCTCCGCGCACGGCACCAACGCCGCCAGCGCCGTGATGGCCGGCATGAAGGTCGTCGTCGTCAAGACCGCCGACGACGGCGAGGTGGACGCGGACGACCTGCGGGCCAAGATCGAGCAGTACCGCGACGAGCTCGCCGTACTGATGATCACCTACCCCTCGACGCACGGTGTGTTCGAGGAGCACGTCGCCGACATCTGCGCCCAGGTGCACGACGCCGGCGGCCAGGTCTACGTGGACGGCGCGAACCTGAACGCCCTGGTGGGTCTGGCCAAGCCGGGTCACTTCGGCGGCGACGTCTCGCACCTGAACCTGCACAAGACCTTCTGCATCCCGCACGGCGGCGGCGGCCCGGGCGTCGGCCCGGTCGGTGTCCGCGCGCACCTGGCTCCGTACCTGCCCAACCACCCGCTCCAGCCGACGGCCGGTCCCGAGACGGGCGTCGGCCCGATCTCGGCCGCGCCGTGGGGCTCGGCGGGCATCCTGCCGATCTCCTGGTCCTACGTACGCCTCATGGGCGGCGAGGGCCTCAAGCGCGCCACCCAGGTGGCGGTGCTCGGCGCGAACTACATCGCCAAGCGCCTGGAGCCGCACTACCCGGTGCTCTACACGGGGCCGGGCAACCTGGTCGCGCACGAGTGCATCATCGACCTGCGCCCGCTGTCGAAGGCGACGGGTGTCAGCGTGGACGACATCGCCAAGCGCCTGATCGACTACGGCTTCCACGCGCCGACCATGTCCTTCCCGGTCGCCGGCACGCTGATGATCGAGCCGACGGAGTCCGAGGACCTCGTGGAGATCGACCGGTTCTGCGACGCGATGATCGCCATCCGCGGCGAGATCGAGCGGGTCGCGGGCGGCGAGTGGCCGGTGGACGACAACCCGCTGGCGAACTCCCCGCACACCGCGGCGGCGCTCGGCGGCGAGTGGAACCACCCGTACAGCCGTGACGAGGCCGTCTTCCCGGGCGGGGTCACGGCCGCCGAGAAGTACTGGCCGCCGGTCCGCCGGATCGACGGTGCCTTCGGCGACCGGAACCTGGTGTGCTCCTGCCCGCCGCTGGACGAGTACGACAACTGAGCCTCGTCATGAGGTGGTGACACGGTGAAGGGGCCGGTCCCGGAGCGGCGCGTTCGGCGAGGCGCGACTCGACCTGGAGCTCGGCCCCGGTGGGGCCGACAGCGGACACGGCCGAGTATCCGTGGT
>NZ_JBSFTP010000115.1:0-14238 GCF_053591315.1 Streptomyces sp. NPDC003042 | reverse complement strand
GGCGTTGATCGCGAAGACCTTGTCGTAGTCCTCCTCCGACACTTCGTGAATCAGGCCCGGACCGGCGATGCCGGCGTTGTTGACCAGGATGTCCAGACCCGCGGTGTCGGAGTGCTGACCGATCTGCGCGTCGAAGGCCTGCCACAGGGCCTCGGCGTCGCCCGCGACACCCAGGACGGAGCGGAAGGCGAAGGCGCGGCCGCCCGCGGCCTCGATCGCGTTCACGGTCTCCTTGGCGGCGGCCTCGTCGCTGGAGTAGGTCAGGGCGACGAGAGCACCCTCCTTGCCCAGCCGCTGGGCGATCGCGCGGCCGATGCCCCGGCTGCCACCGGTGACCAGAGCAGTCTTGTTCGTGAGGGCAGTCATTCAGGTAGCTCCCAATTCTTTTGTCCAGACGCGGCCGCTGCAGATGGGGTCGCAACTGTGATGGTGCCCGCGCCTCCCCATCCGACGGTCATCGACCGCTCATCGTCCGGTATTCGGGAGGAACTCCCCTATTAGCATCGGGCGCATGACTCAGAATCAAGTTCTTGTAATCGGCGGCACCGGAAAGACCGGCCGTCGGGTCGTGCGCCAGCTCACGGAGCGTGGAATTCCGGTCAGGTCGGCCTCACGAAACGGCGAGACCCGCTTCGACTGGCTCGACGACACCACCTGGGGCCCGGCCCTCGAAGGCGTCGCCGGCGTCTACATCGTCCAGAACGACACCGCCCCCCGGACCGGCGAACTCGCGGAGCACGCGGCGCGCGCCGGGGTCCGGCGCCTGGTCCTGCTCTCCGCGCGCGGCGTCGAGATCCCCGGCTACTTCGGCGAGGACTCCTCCACCAGCGACGCCTTCCTGGCCGGCGAGGCGGCCGTCCGCGCGTCCGGACTCGCCTGGACGGTGCTGCGGCCGGGCTGGTTCGCGCAGAACTTCGACGAGGGCTTCTTCAACGAGGGCGTCCTCGCGGGCGAGCTGCGGCTGCCCGCGGGCGAGGGCGCGGCCACGTGGATCGACGTGGAGGACATCGCGGCCGTCGCGGTCGCCGCGCTCACGGAGGACGGCCACGACGGGCAGACCTACGAGCTCTCCGGCCCCCGCCCGGTCCCGCTGGCCGAGGTGCTCTCGCTGATCGAGGCGGAGACCGGCCGCAAGGCCACCTACACCGCCCTGTCCACGCCGCAGTTCGTCGCCGAACTCGTCGCCCAGGGCGTCCCCGCCCCGGACGCGGCCCTGTGGGCGGCAGCGCTCCACCCGGTCGCGCGGGGCTACGAGGGCAAGGTCTCCGACGGTGTCCGGCGTGCGCTGGGCCGTGACGCCCGGGACTTCGCCGACTTCGTCAAGTCGGCCGTCGCCGCAGGGGCCTGGCAGGTCTGACCACGCTGTCGGGCGACGGAGAGCGCCTGAGCGCTCCTGGAGCGGGTCCCCTCCTCCAGAGCGGTTCGAGGGGACCTTCAGCGGGACTGGCCAGGATGTAGTGGTCTGCCGCGTTGACGTGCGCGACGGCGGAAGTTCTCTTCGAAAGGACAAGTATGAGCATCGTCGAGGAAGCGCCGCTCGGACCTCCGGCGGCCGCGACCATGGCGTCCCGGGTGGCGGAACTCGCCGACCTGCGCGAGGCGGTCGAGGCCGGCCCCAGTGAGCAGGCGACGCAGGCCCAGAAGAGGAAGGGCAAGCTGACCGTCCGCGAGCGCGTGGAGCTGCTCTTCGACAAGGGCACCTTCACCGAGGTCGAGGCCTTCCGCCGGCACCGTGCCACCGGCTTCGGCCTGGAAGACAAGAAGCCGCACAGCGACGGCGTCATCACCGGCTGGGGCCAGGTCGACGGCCGCCCGGTCTTCGCCTACGCCCACGACTTCCGCATCTTCGGCGGCGCCCTCGGCGAGGCGCACGCCCAGAAGATCCACAAGCTGATGGACCTCGCCGAGAAGGCCGGCGCCCCCATCATCGGGCTCTGCGACGGCGCGGGCGCCCGTATCCAGGAGGGCGTCACCGCCCTCGCCGGGTACGGCGGCATCTTCCAGCGCAACGTCCGCAACTCCGGCGTCATCCCGCAGATCAGCGTGATCATGGGCCCCTGCGCGGGCGGCGCGGCCTACTCGCCGGCGCTCACCGACTTCGTCTTCATGGTCCGCGACACCTCGCAGATGTTCATCACCGGACCCGACGTGGTCGCGGCGGTCACCGGCGAGCAGATCACCCAGGACGGCCTCGGCGGCGCCGACGTGCACGCCTCCGTCTCCGGTGTGGCGCACTTCGCGTACGACGACGAGGAGCACTGCCTGGAGGAGGTCCGGCACCTGCTGTCCTACCTGCCCTCCAACAACCGCGAACTGCCCCCCGCCGAGGTCGCCGACGACCCGAACGACCGGCGCACGGAGCTGCTGCTCGACCTGGTGCCGGCCGACCCCAACCGGGCCTACGACATGCACAAGGTCATCGAGGAGATCGCCGACCACGGAGACTTCTTCGAGGTCCACGAGCGGTGGGCGCCGAACATCATCTGCGCGCTGACCCGGCTCGGCGGCCAGGTCGTCGGCATCGTCGCCAACCAGCCGCAGCACATGGCGGGCGTCCTCGACATCGAGTCTTCCGAGAAGGCCGCGCGCTTCGTCCAGATGTGCGACGCCTTCAACATCCCGCTGGTCAGCCTGGTGGACGTGCCCGGTTTCCTGCCCGGCGTCGACCAGGAGCACAACGGTGTGATCCGGCACGGCGCGAAGCTGCTGTACGCGTACTGCAACGCGACTGTCCCGCGGATCTCGCTCGTGCTGCGCAAGGCGTACGGCGGCGCGTACATCGTGATGGACTCCCGCTCCATCGGCACCGACATCGCCCTCGCCTGGCCGACCAACGAGATCGCGGTCATGGGCGCCGAAGGCGCGGCCAACGTCGTCTTCCGGCGGGAGATCGCCGCCTCCGACGACCCCGAGGCGACCCGGGCGGCGCGGATCGAGGAGTACCGCGAGGAGCTGATGCACCCGTACTACGCGGCCGAGCGCGGCCTCGTCGACGACGTCATCGACCCGGCGGACACCCGTTCGGCGCTGATCGGCGCCCTCGCGGTGCTGCGCGGCAAGCACGCCCCCCTGCCCAGCCGTAAGCACGGCAACCAGCCCCAGTAAGAAGGAGAACCCGATGGCGCTACGAGTGGTGACCGGTTCCGAGCAGGACACCGGGGAGCAGACCTCGTCGGAGATCCTCGCCGCACCGGCCTGGCGCATCACGAGCGGCTCCCCCGACGCGCACGAGGTCGCCGCGCTCGCGGTGGCCCTCTCCGCGGTCCTGGCGGCCCGTACGGCCGAGGCGATCCGCGCGGCGGAGGACGAACAGGAGCGGGCCGCGGCCCGCTGGACGCCCTCGGCGGCCCGCCGCCGCGCGGCCACCTCCTGGGCCGCCGGCGCGCAGCCGACCTGGCGCAACACGGCCTGACGGCCACGCGGCCGTCAGGCCGGTACGGCACAGCCCCCGGGCCCCGGTCCCACCGCTCTCGCGCGCAGGGACCGGGGCCCGGGGGCTTGCCGGCGGGACCGGCCGCGTCAGACGCGGACGCGGTCGCCGTCCGCCGCCCGAGCGGGCTTCTCGGCCACGGCCCCAGCCGCCGGCGCGGCCTGCGGCGCGGACGCCGTACGGCCCCGGCGGCCGACCACCAGCGCCACCAGGGTCACGCCGATCAGCGCCAGCGCCACGTAGGACATGGCGTCCACCGGCGAGGCCGGCGGGTTGATCCAGCCGTTCAGGTACACCCAGGCCATCGCCGCCCCGCCGAGCACCGCCGCCGCGTACGACAGCGGCCGCCGCGCCCGCTCCCGGACCAGCAGCACCACGTGGGCCGCGCAGATCAGCACGTACGGGAACACCCACAGGTAGACGATCAGCGTCGCCAGCGCGGAGTACACCGACAGCAGCGAGTCCGGGTACGAGACCACCGCGACCGCCAGCACCACGAAGCCGATGACCGACAGGGTCAGCACGGCCGTCGCGGGCGAGCCGTGCTTCGCGTCCAGACGGCCCACCCGGCGCGGCAGCAGACCGTCGTCGGACAGCGTCGCCACGAACCGGGAACCGAAGTTGACGAAACCGATGAGCCCGGCGAAGGTCGCCACCGCCAGCACCAGGTCGGTGGCGCTCGCGAAGGTCTCGCCCAGACCGGCGTTCAGCGCCAGCGCGGCGGCCGGCGACATGCCCTGGGCCAGGTTGTCCGCCGACGCGAGCAGGCCGGGCACCTGCAGGACCGTCGCCAGCAGGTACACCACGCCGAGCAGCACCGGGATGCCCAGCACGGCGAACGGCACGTCGCGCTTGGGGTCCTTGGTCTCCTGCGCCAGCGCGGCGCAGCTCTCGAAGCCCATCAGGAAGGTGGCGCCGGCCGCCATGCCCTGGAAGACACCGCTGAAGGAGAACCCTCCCTCGAAGGAGAACTGCTCCGCCAGGTGCAGCCCGGTGGTGCCCGCGCTGGCCACGACGACCACACCGACCACCGGGATCGCGACGGCCATCAGCACCACCGCGGCGCGCACCGACACGTCGACGCCGCGCCGGGCGAAGAGCACCGCGATCAGCAGCGCCACGGCGTACACCGCGAGCTGCACGGGCAGTTCGAGGCCGCCCGCGTACCCCTGGGACAGCAGGAAGCTGCCGACGTAGACGCCGATGACCATGGTGATGCCCGCGATCATCGCCGCGTAGCCGAGCAGCAGCGCGGCCGCCGCCACCAGGCGCGCCCACGGGCCGAAGACCAGCGAGAGGTACGAGTAGAGCGAGCCGTTCGCGACGTGGCGCCGCGCGAAGGTGATGACCGACAGGCCGACGAAGGTCGTGACGGCGGCCGACAGCAGCGCGGACAGCCAGCTGCCGTTACCGGCCGAGACGAACATCAGGGCCGGCACCGCGGCGAGACCGACCGCGGGGATCATGCTGGCCACGGCCAGACCCACGATCTGACGTCTGGTCAGCTGCCGGGGGCCGGCTTGTGGTGCGGACGCGCTGGATCTGCTGGACATGACGAGGGGCCTCCAAGGACGGGAGCGGGGGAGGGAGAGGGAGAGGGAGCGCGGGGGGTGGCGAGCGGGGGCACCTCCCAGCGGTAGCTGGGGGAGGATGCAGTCTGGCCACGCCGTCTCACGGCGTGGTAACCGGCGGCCCACCAGCCGGTCCGGACCCGTTGGTGACAGACCGGACCCCGACAGCCGGACCACGTCGTCTGGACTTGTCGTCCGGTCCGTCTCGACCGGCGGTCCAGCGGCTCGACGGACTCTGGAACCCGAGTCGACAAGACGCTGAAGGAGAGACGACACATGGCCAGTGACTGGTTTCGGAGGTTCGGCCCGGCACCCGACAGCGACACCCGTCTGATCTGCTTCCCGCACGCTGGCGGCGCCGCCAGTGCCTATCTGGCGCTGTCACAGGAACTGACCCCGGAGTTCGACGTCGTGTCCGTCCAGTACCCGGGACGCCAGGACCGCCGCATGGAGCCCGCCCTGGACGACATAGGCCGGCTCGTCACCGCGATCGCCGACGAACTCGCCGTCGAACTCACCGACGGCTCCGGCCGTGTGACCGACGCGCGACCGTACGCTTTCTTCGGGCACAGCATGGGCGCGGTCATCGCGTACGAACTCGCCCGCGAGCTGGCCCTGCGCGAACTGCCCGGCCCCGAGCGGCTCTTCCTCTCCGGCCGGTTCGCGCCCACCCCGCTGGGCAGTGCCAGCGACCGGCTCGACACCGACGAGAAGGTGATCGCCATGATCCGCACGCTCGGCGGCACGGTCGGCAAGGTCTTCGACGACCCCGACCTGCTCGAGATGGTGATGCCGCCGCTGCGCGCCGACTACAAGGCGATCGGCTCCTACGCCTGGACGCCCGGCCGGCCCCTGGACGTCCCCTTCACCGTGCTCGTCGGCGACCGCGACCCCGTCGTCCCCGTCGAGGACGCGGCTGCCTGGCGGGTGCACACCACCGCCCCGAGCGACCTGCGGATCATGCCCGGCGGGCACTTCTACCTCGACCAGAGCGTTCCCCAGGTGGCCGGCGTCGTGCGCGCCGCCCTGCGCCGAGGGCGCGTCGGCGCGCCGGGAGTCGCCTGATGCCGACAGGTCCCGGCAGGCTGCTGGCCATCAGCGACCTGCACGTCCGCCACGACGAGAACAAGAAGGTCGTCGAGGGTCTGCGACCCGAGACGCCCGACGACTGGCTGCTGCTCGCCGGTGACGTCAGCGAGTCGGCCGAGGACTTCGAATGGACCCTCGGCCGGCTCCGCGACCGCTTCGCCAAGGTGGTCTGGGCACCCGGCAACCACGAGCTGTGGACCACCCCCGACGACCCGGTGCAGCTGCGCGGCGAAGCCCGCTACCGCCACTTCGTCGAACTCTGCCGCCGGATGGGAGTGACCACCCCCGAGGACCCGTACCCGGTGTGGGAGGGGCAGGGCGGCCCCGTCGCCGTCGCCCCGCTCTTCCTGCTCTACGACTACACCTTCCGGCCCGCCGGAGCGCGCAGCCACCGGGAGGCGATGGACATCGCCGACCGGGCCGGCGTCGTGTGCACCGACGAGTTCTACCTCCACCCCGACCCCTACCCGAGCCGCCAGGCCTGGTGCCGGGCGCGCGTCGAGTACACCGCCGCGCGGCTCGCCGAAATCCCCGCGGAGCTGCGGACCGTTCTGGTCAACCACTATCCGCTGGTCCGCGAACCCACGCGGATCCTGCGGTTCCCGGAGTTCGCCCTGTGGTGCGGCACCGAGGCCACCGAGGACTGGCCCGTCCGCTTCCGCGCGGCGGCCGTCGTCTACGGACACTTGCACATCCCCCGGCTGATCCATCAGGACGGGGTCCCGCACCACGAGGTCTCCCTCGGGTACCCGCGGGAGTGGAAGCAGCGCGCGGCGGCACCGGGCGGCGCCGTACGGATCCTCGCGGAGCGCTCATGATCGAGGAACTGCTGGCCCCGGGCGCCGTCGCCGTCGAGTCCTTCGGCGACGACCCCGGTGCCCTCGCCGACCTCTTCCCCGAGGAGGAACTCCTGGTCGCAGGCGCCCATGAGGGCCCGCGCGGGGAGTTCGCCACCGTACGCCGCTGCGCGCGCGAGGCCCTCGGGAAGCTCGGCGCCGCACCGGCGCCGATCCTGCGCGACCCCAAGGGCGCCCCGCTCTGGCCCGCCGGGTATGTCGGCGCGATGACCCACTGCGAGGGCTACCGGGCCGCCGTGGTGGCGCCCGCCGACCGGATCGCCGGGATCGGCATCGACGCCGAACCCAACCGGCCGTTGAGCAGCGCCGGGGTCGCCGACCTGGTCACCGTGGAGGCGGAGCGCGCCTGGCTGCCCGGTCTCGCCGCCCGCCGGCCCGAGGTGCAGTGGGAGCGGCTGGTGTTCAGCGCGAAGGAGAGCGTCTACAAGGTCTGGTACCCGCTGACCGGGCGCTGGCTGGACTTCGAGGACGCCGAGATCACGGTCGACCCGGCCTGGTCCACCTTCCGGGCGCGGCTGCTGGTGCCGGGTCCGGTGGTCGGCGGGGTCCGGCTGGACTCCTTCACCGGGAGCTGGCTGGTGCGTGACGGGCTCATCGTCACCGCGATCACGATCGGGGCGCCGACGGCGTAGGGCGGTGCGGTTGCCGGGGGATGACCCGGCGGTGGGCGGGCCGGGGAACCATTCCGATGGCCGCGCGGATCCTCGTACGCCCGCCGCACCCGGCGCACCCGCGACCCGCCGCACCCGGTCCGGCCCCCCGTGGACACGGCCCCGGCCGGGGCCGCGCGGCCATCCCCGAGTTCCCGAGCCCAGGAGTTGACGGAACAATGCCCGCCCCCGCCCACATCGGCGTCATCGGACTGGCCGTCATGGGCCGCAACCTCGCCCGGAACCTGGCCCGCAACGGCTTCACGGTCGCCGTCCACAACCGCTCGCGGGCCCGCACCGACGCCCTGCTGTCCGAGTTCGGCGCCGAGGGCGACTTCGTACCCGCCCACAGCGCCCGCGAACTGGTCGCCGCGCTCGCCCGCCCCCGCCGCCTGGTGATCATGGTGCAGGCCGGTGCCCCCACGGACGCGGTCATCGACGAGCTCGCCCCGCTGCTGGAGCCCGGCGACGTCCTCGTCGACGGCGGCAACGCCCACTTCGCCGACACCCGCCGCCGCGAGGCCGCCCTGCGCGCACGCGGCGTCCACTTCGTCGGCGCCGGCGTCTCCGGCGGCGAGGAGGGCGCCCTGCACGGCCCGAGCCTGATGCCCGGCGGCTCGAAGGAGGCGTACGCCGCCCTCGCCCCCGTCCTGGAGACCGTCGCCGCCCGCGCCCCTGACGGCACCCCCACCGTCGCCCACATCGGACCCGACGGCGCCGGGCACTTCGTCAAGATGGTGCACAACGGCATCGAGTACGCCGACATGCAGCTCATCGCCGAGGCCTACGACCTGCTGCGCGGCGTCGCCGGCTTCGAACCCGCCCAGATCGCCGAGACCTTCCGCACCTGGAACAAGGGCCGCCTCGACTCCTACCTGATGGAGATCACCGCCGAGGTCCTCGCGCACACCGACGCCGCCACCGGCCGCCCCTTCGTCGACGTCGTCGAGGACCGCGCCGGCCAGAAGGGCACCGGACGCTGGACCGTGCAGATCGCCCTCGACCTGGGCGTGCCCGTCTCCGGTATCGCCGAGGCGGTCTTCGCCCGAACCCTCTCCGGCCACACCGCGCTGCGCGAGGCGGCCCGGAGCCTTCCGGGACCCGCGCGCACCGAGCTCGCCCCTGAGGACGCGGCACGCTTCGCCGTACAGGTGGAGCAGGCGCTGTACGCGTCCAAGGTGGCGGCGTACGCCCAGGGCTGGGACATGATGCGCGCGGCGAGCGAGGAGTACGGCTGGGGCATCGACCTCGGCGGGGTCGCCGCGATCTGGCGGGCCGGGTCCATCGTGCGGGCCGCCTTCCTCGACCGGATCACCGACGCCTACCGGGCGGACCCCCAGCTGCCCGGACTGCCGGCGGACGAGCGGTTCGCACGCGAACTGGGCGAGGCCCAGGCCTCCTGGCGTACGGTCGTCGCGTCCGCCGCCCGCGCGGGCGTCCCGGTGCCGGGCTTCGGAGCCGCCCTCGCCTACTACGACTCGCTCAGGGCCGAGCGACTGCCCGCCGCCCTCATCCAGGGCCAGCGGGACTACTTCGGTGCCCACACCTACCGGCGCACCGACCGCGACGGAGCCTTCCACACGCTGTGGTCGGCGGACCGAAGCGAACAATCCGGCGCATGACGCAGACGCGGCAGCACAAGAGGAAGAGGTAGCGACGATGCCGTCGACACCCCGCACGGACCCCACCACGGCCGACTGGCTCACCGCGCTGGAGGAGGACATCCAGCGCCGCAACCCCGGCGAGCCCGAGTTCCACCAGGCCGTGCGCGAGGTGCTGGAGACGCTCGCGCCCGTCTTCGCGGCCCGCGCCGAGCTGCGCGAGGCCAAGATGGCGGAGCGGATCGCCGAGCCGGAGCGGCAGATCATCTTCCGGGTGCCGTGGGCGGACGACCGGGGCGTCGTCCAGGTCAACCGGGGCTTCCGGGTGGAGTTCAACAGCGCGCTCGGCCCCTACAAGGGCGGCCTGCGCTTCCACCCGTCGGTGAACCTCGGGATCGTGAAGTTCCTGGGCTTCGAGCAGATCTTCAAGAACGCCCTGACCGGGCTCGGCATCGGCGGCGGCAAGGGCGGCAGCGACTTCGACCCGCGCGGGCGCTCGGACGCCGAAGTGATGCGATTCTGCCAGTCGTTCATGACCGAGCTGCACCGCCACCTCGGCGAGCACACCGACGTCCCCGCCGGTGACATCGGCGTCGGCGGCCGCGAGATCGGCTACCTCTTCGGCCAGTACCGGCGCATCACCAACCGCTGGGAGGCCGGGGTCCTGACCGGCAAGGGCACCGGCTGGGGCGGTTCGCACGCCCGCACCGAGGCCACCGGCTACGGGAACGTCCTCTTCACCTCCGAGATGCTGAAGAAGCGCGGGCAGGACCTGGACGGCCAGCAGGTCACCGTCTCCGGCTCGGGCAACGTCGCCCTGTACACGGTCGAGAAGGCGCAGGCGCTGGGCGCGCACGTGCTGACCGTGTCCGACTCCGGCGGCTACGTGGTCGACGAGAAGGGCCTCGACCTCGCGCTGCTGAAGCAGATCAAGGAGGTCGAGCGCGGCCGCGTCAGCGAGTACGCCGAGCGGCGCGGCGGCTCCGCCCGCTACGTCACCGGCGGCAGCGTGTGGGACGTGCCGACCGACGTGGCTCTGCCGTCCGCGACGCAGAACGAGCTGACGGAGGCCGACGCCCTGACCCTGGTCCGGGGCGGGGTGAAGGCCGTCTCGGAGGGTGCCAACATGCCGACCACCCCGGGCGCGGTACGGGTCCTGCGCGAGGCTGGGGTCGCCTTCGGCCCGGCGAAGGCGGCGAACGCGGGCGGAGTGGCCACCAGCGCGCTGGAGATGAGCCAGAACGCGTCCCGCGACGCGTGGCCCTTCGCCCGGGTCGAGGAGGAACTCACGCGGGTCATGCGCCGCATCCACGACACGGCGTACGAGACCGCGGAGCGCTACGGGGCCCCCGGCGACTACGTCACCGGCGCCAACATCGCCGGCTTCGAGCGCGTGGCGGACGCGATGCTGGCCCAGGGCCTGATCTGACCCACCGCATCCCCGCCCCACCCCACCCTCTTCCCCCTGGCGCCGGCGAGCCCGCCCCACCCCCCACCTCCCGGCGCCGGGGCGGAACCCCTGCCCCCCTGCGTGATCCTCTGCAGCAACCTCACCGCGGTGAAGTCCGTGACCGCCGCCTTCGCCCGCAAGGGCGACGAGGAGCTGGCCCGCGTCGACGTGGCCGCGCTGCTGAAGGCCGCCGAGGCGGGCTTCCCGGCCTGGGTGTGGGTCCTTCAGAACGCCCGCCACGTGGTGGTGTTCGGCGCCTCGATCGTCGCCCTCGCCGTGACGGCCCTGGTCTGACCCGCCACCGGCCGTGCCCTGCCCCGGCGTCAACGCGGACCCCCGCACCCGCCTCCCCGAGCGGGTGAATCCGGGGGTCTTCGCCTTCGGCGCGGCGGATACCGCCGCCCAGGTCACGCGCCCGCAGCCACCCCCGGACCGGCCGCCGTCACCGCACCGCGCACGGCAGGCTGGAACACGCCGCGACCCCGAGCCCGCTTGGCGACCGCCCGGATTCCGCTCCGCTCCTCCGGCTCCGACCGCGATCAGGCGTAGGGCCCCGGCATTCCCACGCCTTCAGACAGGACACCCCGCACGATGTCGGACACCACCCACCTCTGGATGCGGCACGAGGCCCGCCCCACCGAACGCCGCTCCCCGCTCACCCCCGAGGACGCCGCCCGCCTGGTGGAGGCCGGCATCCGGATCACCGTCGAGGAGTCGGACCAGCGGGCCTTCCCGCTCGACGACTACAGCGCCGCGGGCTGCGCCACCGCCCCCACCGGCTCCTGGCACGAACAGGCCCCCGCCGACGCCTACGTCCTCGGCCTCAAGGAACTCCCCGCCGGCCCCGACGCCCCCGCGCTGCGCCACCGCCACATCTACTTCGGCCACGCCTACAAGGGCCAGGCCGGCGCCGCCGAACTGCTCTCCCGCTTCAGCGCGGGCGGCGGAGCCCTGCTCGACATGGAGTACCTCACCGACGACGCCGGCCGCCGCGTCGCCGCCTTCGGCTACTGGGCCGGCTACGTCGGCGCCGCCCTCGCCGTCCTGCACCGGCGCGGCGCCCTCACCGCCCCGCTGAGCCCCACCGACCGCCCCGCCCTCGACGCCCTACTCGCCTCAGGCGCCGACGCCGCGGACCCCACCACCGCCCTCGTCGTCGGCGCGCTCGGCCGCAGCGGCCGGGGCGCCTGCGACGCCCTCGTCCGGGCCGGGCTGGAGCCCACCCGCTGGGACCTCGCCGAGACCCGGGCGATCGACCGCTCCGCCCTCCTCGGCCACGACCTGCTGGTCAACGCCGTCCTGACCACGACGCCCGTACCGCCGTTCCTGACGAAGGCCGACCTCGACGACCCCGCCCGCCGACTCTCCCTGGTCTCCGACGTCACCTGCGACGTCACCTCCGACTGCAACGTGCTGCCGGTCTACGACGAGACCACCACCTGGGACGAGCCCGTCCGAGCCCTGGGCGCCGACGGGAACCCCCTCGACCTCATCGCCATCGACAACCTTCCCTCCCTCCTCCCCGTCGAGGCCAGCACCGCCTTCTCCGCCGAACTCGCCCCGCAGCTCCTGCGACTGGCCGCCTGGGACGGTGTCTGGGCCCGCGCCCTGCACACCTACCGGACGGCCGCCCCGGCCCCCGTCGGCTGAACCGCCCGCTGCGACGGCGACGAGGGCGCCGCGCCTCCCGGGCGCTCCGGGAAGCCCGCCGCCCTCAGGGCGTCTGCGGCCGGTCGGCGGCCGGTCCGCGGCCGGTCCGCGGCGACCGCCCGGCCGTCAGGGGAGGTCGGTGACCGCGACCGTCGCCTCGAAGACGGGCACCTCGTCCTGGACGGCCGTCACCCGCAGCGCCTGGTCACGGCCCTCGGAGTGCGGCGGGACCTGCTCGGCGTGGATCCAGCAGGGGCTGGTGAACTCGACGTAGCGGTTGAAGGTGACGTTCATCGACGCCGGCCACCAGGCACCGCCGTCAGGGGCGGACGCGTGCGCGGCCTGCCGCGCCGCCTCCAGGAGCAGCATCCCGGGGACGTGGTCGACCGGGTGGTCGAACAGCACGGGGTGGGCGGTGTCGACGCGCAGCCGCCACTGGTCCGCGTCGGGGGCGGGGGAGAGGACCACGTCCTCCGGCCGGTCCCGCCTGCCGGGCCCGGGAGGTAACGGCGGAGTCGGTTCGGGCATCGCCCAGAACTCCCGCGTCCCCGCCCGCCCGCCCCGCAGCCGCTGGTACACGGCCGGGGTGTGGCAGTGGAAGACGGTGCTGGCCACGGCCAGCAGGGTCGGCCCGCGGGTGATCTCGTAGTGGACGGACAGCCGGGCGGGCAGTCCGCGCCGGTAGGTGATGTCCGTGCAGTGCGCGTGGAGCTGGCACTCGGCCGGGGTGCGCTCGACGCGCATCGCGTGCGGGTTGACGGCGTAGCGCAGCCGCGACCAGCCCAGCTGGTGGCCGAACGGCACCCCGTAGGCGGTGTGCGTCAGGAGCGGCAGCGTCTGGCGGATGGTCTCGCACAGCAGCATGGGGTCGTACAGGCCCCGGTCGGGGACGTAGAAGCTGTGGTAGCGGGGCCACTGGGCGTCGATCGTGAACGCATCGGGCCCGGTCGACGTGCACCCCGTCAGGAACACGTCGGACAGGGCGGCGCGGTGAACGTGTTCCTTCGCAACGGTCGTGGTCAGAGAGCTGCGCGCAGGTGCGGGGCGTTCAGTCGCTATGAGCATGCCATTCCCCTCTGGCGTGCGTATGTGTGACCTGTATGGCCTGGTCGGCCATCGGTGCGGACTGTAAAATAAAGTGCGTTCGCTTTGTTTGTCGAGAGAAGGTGCACAAGTGGTGGAGCCGCAGTTGAAGCAGGAACGCGCGGTGAAGACACGGCAGGCGATCATCTCGGCGGCGGCCGAGGTCTTCGACGAGAGCGGCTACCTCGGCGCCAGCATGCGCGAGATCATGAAAAGGGCCGGCGTGACGCTCGGCGCGGTGTACTTCCACTTCCCCAACAAGGAAGCCCTGGCCCTGGCGGTGATGAACTCCCAGCCGGAGACCATCATGCCCAGGCTGACCTCGGACGGGCTCCAGCGCCTGGTGGACCTCACCCTCGTCTGGTCGCACCAGCTTCAGGTGGACAAGATCCTGCGCGCGGGCGTGCGGCTCGCCGTCGAACAGACCGGCTTCGGGGTCCACGACGCCGAGTCGTTCCGCGAATGGCGGAAGATCATGGAGGAATGCCTGCTGGTGGCCCGTGACCGGGGAGAACTGGACGATTCCGCGGACGTGCGCAAGATCGCGGAGTTCGTCGTCGGGGCGTGCACCGGCATGCAGTTGTACTCCGACCTGGAGACCGGCCGTTCCGACCTGCCCCGCCGGACCGTCGCCATGTGGGAACTCCTCATCCCCTCCATCGCGAGCGAGAGCGGCCGCAAGGCGGTGAAGGTGAGCGTCCGCCGGGCAGCGGCCCTGGTCAAGTAGCCGCCGTGCGGGGGCCTTTCGGGGGTTCCGCCGCCTACGCCACGGACGGCACCGATCGGCGTAGCCGGTCGGTGCCGTCCGTGGTGATAGGTCTATCACACGTCTGAAATGCAGTAACTTAAAATGGAAT
>NZ_JBSFTP010000114.1:0-14349 GCF_053591315.1 Streptomyces sp. NPDC003042 | reverse complement strand
GCTGCCACGGCCCGCCGGGCCGTGGCAGCCGAACTGCGCTGGGCGGGCGCGTTCCTCGGCCCCTGGCTGGGGCGGCGGCTGCGCGGCCGGTCCTCCGGGGACGGCCGCACCGCGAAGCGCCCTGAGCTGTCGCCCGTTCTCAGCACTCGATGACGTTGACGGCGAGACCGCCGCGGGCCGTCTCCTTGTACTTGACCTTCATGTCCGCGCCGGTCTCCTTCATGGTCTTGATGACCTTGTCGAGGGAGACCTTGTGGGTGCCGTCGCCGCGCATCGCCATCCTGGCGGCGGTGACGGCCTTGACGGCGGCCATGCCGTTGCGCTCGATGCACGGGATCTGGACCAGACCGCCGACCGGGTCACAGGTGAGGCCGAGGTTGTGCTCCATGCCGATCTCGGCCGCGTTCTCCACCTGCTCCGGGGTGCCGCCCAGGACCTCGGCGAGGGCGCCGGCGGCCATCGAGCAGGCCGAGCCGACCTCGCCCTGGCAGCCGACCTCGGCGCCGGAGATCGAGGCGTTCTCCTTGAAGAGCATGCCGATCGCGCCCGCGGCGAGGAGGAAGCGGACCACGCCGTCCTCGTCCGCGCCGGGCACGAAGTTCATGTAGTAGTGCAGGACCGCCGGAAGGACGCCGGCCGCGCCGTTGGTCGGGGCGGTCACCACGCGCCCGCCCGCCGCGTTCTCCTCGTTGACGGCCATCGCGTAGATCGTCGCCCACTCGCTGCGGTGCAGCATCGGGTCGCCCTCGGTCCGCAGCTGGCGGGCCGTGGAGGCCGCGCGGCGCTTGACGCGCAGGCCGCCGGGGAGGATGCCCTCGGTGGACAGGCCGCGCGCGACGCAGGACTGCATGACGCGCCAGATCTCCAGGAGGCCCTCGCGGATCTCCTCCTCCGTGCGCCAGGCCTTCTCGTTCTCCAGCATCAGGGAGGAGATCGACAGTCCGGTCTCGTTCGCCAGGCGCAGCATCTCGTCGCCGGAGCGGAAGCGGTACTTCAGCACCGTGTCGTCGAGCTTGATCCGGTCCTCGCCGACCGCGTCCTCGTCCACGACGAAACCGCCGCCGACCGAGTAGTAGGTCTTCTCCAGCAGCGGGGTACCGGAGGCGTCGTACGCGAAGAGCGTCATGCCGTTCGCGTGGTACGGCAGCGAGCGGCGCCGGTGCAGGATCAGCTGGTTCGGCTCGTCGAAGGCGATCTCGTGGACGTCGCCTATCTCCGCGCCCAGCAGCCGCAGGCGGCCGCTCTGGCGGATGCGCTCGACCTCGGCGTCGGCGGTCTCCACGTTCACCGTGCGGGGGGAGTGGCCCTCCAGGCCGAGCAGGACCGCCTTGGGGGTGCCGTGCCCGTGGCCGGTCGCACCGAGGGAGCCGAAGAGCTCCGCGCGGACGGACGTGGTCTGGGCGAGGACGCCGTCCTTCTTCAGCCGCGTCACGAACATGCGCGCCGCGCGCATCGGACCGACCGTGTGGGAGGAGGAGGGACCGATGCCGATGGAGAAGAGATCGAAGACGGAGATGGCCACGGTGGCTGACTTCCTTGTCTGCTCGTGGGGTGCGAGGGCAGGTGGGGGGCTTGTGCGGATTTTGTCCGACACATGAGCGTAACCCGCTCTGGTGAACGGCTCAGCTGCCCGGAGGGGGCCCGGTCATGAAGAGGGCCCGGCCCTGTGGAGAACAAGACCGGGCCCTCACCAGGCCTTGGCGGCTAGAGCGACGGGTACAGCGGGAACTTCGCGGCGAGCGCGGAGACGCGCGCCTTGAGGTCCTCACTGTCGTAGGCCGGCTTCAGCGCGGCCGCGATGATCTCCGCGACCTCGGTGAAGTCCTCCGCGCCGAAACCGCGCGTGGCCAGCGCCGGAGTGCCGATCCGCAGGCCCGAGGTCACCATCGGGGGCCGCGGGTCGTTCGGGATGGCGTTGCGGTTGACCGTGATGCCGATCTCGTGGAGCCGGTCCTCGGCCTGCTGGCCGTCCAGCTCGGAGTTGCGCAGGTCGACCAGGACCAGGTGCACGTCGGTGCCGCCGGAGAGGACGGATACGCCCACCTCGGTGACGTCCGGCCGCACCAGGCGCTCGGCGATGATCTTGGCGCCCTCCAGGGTGCGCACCTGGCGCTCCTTGAACTCCTCGCCCGCCGCGATCTTGAAGGAGACCGCCTTGGCCGCGATCACGTGCTCCAGCGGGCCGCCCTGCTGACCCGGGAAGACCGCGGAGTTGATCTTCTTGGCCAGCTCCTGCGTCGACAGGATGACACCGCCGCGCGGACCGCCGAGGGTCTTGTGCGTGGTGGTGGTGACGACGTGGGCGTGGGGCACCGGGTTCGGGTGCAGGCCCGCGGCGACCAGACCGGCGAAGTGCGCCATGTCGACCATCAGGTACGCGCCGACCTCGTCCGCGATGCGGCGGAAGGCGGCGAAGTCCAGCTGGCGCGGGTAGGCGGACCAGCCGGCGACGATCAGCTGCGGCTTGGACTCCTTGGCGAGGCGCTCGACCTCGGCCATGTCCACCTGGCCGGACTCGTCGACGTGGTACGGGACCACGTTGTAGAGCTTGCCGGAGAAGTTGATCTTCATGCCGTGGGTCAGGTGACCGCCGTGGGCCAGGTTCAGGCCCATGATCGTGTCGCCCGGCTTGAGCAGCGCGAACATCGCGGCGGCGTTGGCCTGCGCGCCCGAGTGGGGCTGCACGTTCGCGTGCTCGGCGCCGAACAGCGCCTTGATGCGGTCGATCGCGATCTGCTCGACCACGTCGACGTGCTCGCAGCCGCCGTAGTAGCGGCGGCCGGGGTAGCCCTCGGCGTACTTGTTGGTCAGGACCGAGCCCTGGGCCTCCATGACGGCGACCGGAGCGAAGTTCTCCGACGCGATCATTTCCAGGGTGGACTGCTGGCGTACGAGCTCGGCGTCGACGGCGGCGGCGACGTCCGGGTCGAGCTCGTGGAGGGGGGTGTTCAGTACAGACATCAAGGTCCCCTGGGGTCTCAGTTGGCGGAGTGGGTCAGCGCGGCGTACTCGTCGAAGGACATGGCTTCCTTCGGCTCCTCCGTGAGGCGCACCTTGAACAGCCAGCCACCCTCGAAGGGGGCGCGGTTGACCAGGGACGGGTCGTCGACGACGTCCTGGTTCGCCTCGACGACCTCGCCGGAGACGGGGGAGTACAGGTCGCTGACCGACTTGGTCGACTCCAGCTCGCCGCAGGTCTCGCCCTCGGTGACGGTGGAACCGACCTCGGGGAGCTGGGCGTAGACGACGTCACCGAGCGCGTCGGCCGCGAACTTCGTGATGCCGACCGTCGCGACGCCGTCCACGGCGTCCGAGAGCCACTCGTGCTCCTTGGTGTAACGCAGCTGCTGCTCGTTGCTCATGGCCTGATTCTCCTGGATGCGGGGGAGTGGATACGAACTGTGGTCTTGGGTGCTGAGACAGCGCCGTACGGGTATCCGTACGGCGGAAGCCGCGGTGGGGCTACTTCTGCCGCTTGTAGAACGGCAGCGCCACGACCTCGTACGGCTCATGCGTACCGCGAATGTCGACGCCGACGCCGGAGGTGCCGGGCGCGGCGTGCGCCGCGTCCACGTACGCCATCGCGATCGGCTTGCCCAGCGTCGGGGACGGGGCGCCGGAGGTGACCTCGCCGATGACCTGACCGTCGGCCACCACCGGGAAACCGGCGCGCGGGACGCGGCGGCCCTCGGCGATCAGGCCGACCAGCTTGCGCGGCGGGTTGGTGGCGGCGCGCTCGGCGGCGGCCTCCAGCGCGGCGCGGCCGACGAAGTCGCCGGCCTTCTCGAACTTCACGACCCGGCCCAGACCGGCGTCGAAGGGGGTCAGGGAGAGGCTCAGCTCGTGCCCGTACAGCGGCATGCCCGCCTCCAGGCGCAGCGTGTCGCGGCAGGACAGGCCGGCCGGGACCAGGCCGACGCCCTCGCCCGCCTTGGTCAGCGCCTGCCACAGCTCCACGGCGTGCTGGGGGGCGACGAACAGCTCGAAGCCGTCCTCGCCCGTGTAGCCCGTACGCGCGATCAGCGCGGGCACGCCCGCGACGGTGCCCGGCAGGCCGGCGTAGTACTTCAGCCCGTCCAGGTCGGCGTCGGTGAGGGAGGCGAGGATGCCGGGGGACTCCGGGCCCTGGACGGCGAGCAGCGCGTACGCGTCGCGGTCGTCGCGGACCTCGGTGTCGAAGCCGGCGGCGCGCTCGGTGAGCGCGTCCAGCACGACCTGGGCGTTGGAGGCGTTGGCGACGACCATGAACTCCGTCTCGCCGAGGCGGTAGACGATCAGGTCGTCGAGGATGCCGCCGTCCTCCACGCAGATGTGCGTGTAGCGGGCGCGGCCGACGCCGACGGTGGAGATGTTGCCGACCAGCGCGTAGTCCAGGGCCTTGACGGCCTCCGGGCCGGTGAGCGTGATCTCGCCCATGTGGGACAGGTCGAAGAGACCGGCCTTGGTGCGTACGGCGAGGTGTTCCTCGCGCTCGCTGGCGTACCGCAGCGGCATGTCCCAGCCCGCGAAGTCGGTCATGGTCGCACCGAGCGAGCGGTGCAGCGCGTCGAGCGCGGTCAGACGGGGGGCAGTGCTCATTGGGTGTGGCTCCCGGGTCCCAGGGCATGACATGACGAGGACGATCCTCCCCATCTGTCATCGGAACCTGAGAGGTTCGCCGCGAGTTCCCGCGTGTTGCCGTGTGCGGGGTCCCGTCGGTTTGCACCTTGGGTGGAGCGCGCGCCGGTGCCGTCAGGGACGGTCGCGTCGCGGCTCGCTTTTCAGATCTGCCTCATCCACGCGGTACGGGGCCTGAGAGATTCAAGGGAGGTACTTGCTCCTTCGGCGCCCGGGCACGGCCTCGCGGCCTGCCGGGACTCTCCCGCGCGGATTCAAGCGGCCGGTATGCAGTTGGTGTCCAGATGGCGCACATCATTGCACGGGACGCCGTGGAGCGGGCGGCGGGCCCCGGAAGAACGCACCGGCCGGAACCGGGACCGCCGGATTACTGTCTCTTTACACTCAGTGGGCACGGGGCCCTCGCGGCCCATTTCGGGGGGAGACGATCACTGTGCGGAGATTCGGAGTAGTGACCACATCGGGAACCGTGGACGGGGTTCCGGCCCAGCGGGGCACGGGCGCCGTCCCGCGGCCGACCGCCGAGGGCGTCGGTCCGGTACGGGACCTGCGCGGCCCGGCCGCGCGCGGACCCCAGCGGCTGGGCTACCCGGTCGGCGACATCGTCGTGGTCTCCGGCCTGCCCGGCGGCGGCAAGAGCACGCTGATCAAGCGGGCCGCCGAGGGCGGCGGCATCGACTCCCAGGACGCCCGCGAGCGCTGGGAGCGCCGGATGCCGGGCGTCCTGCCGTACGCGGTGTACCGGCCGCTGGTGCGGGCCGCGCACTACTGGGGGCTGTGGCGCAGGCTGCGCTCCGGCGACTCCGTAGTCGTCCACGACTGCGGCACGCAGGCCTGGGTACGGGGTCTGCTCGCCGCGGTCGCCCGCCGCCGGGGCCGTTCGCTGCACCTGCTCCTGCTGGACACGACCGCCGAGGAGGCCCTGGCCGGGCAGGCGGCGCGGGGGCGGCGCGTGTCGGCGTACGCCTTCGCGCGCCACCGCGGCGCCGTGTCGCGGCTGCTGCGCGAGGCCGAGGCGGGCCGCCCGCCGGCGGGCTGCGCCTCGGCGGTCCTCCTGGACCGCCGCTCCGCTGCCGCGGTGACCCACATCGCCTTCCACGCCTGACGCGCCGTTGCCGGGGCTCCGCCCCGGACCCCGCGCCTCAAACCCCCCTGGACTCCGTCCGGGGATACCCCCTGGCGGGGCTGGATTTTGGCTGGCGGAGACCTGTGGTGCGCGCTGCGTAGCCGGCGTTTGAGGCGCGGGTCCGGGCGGAGCCCCGGCGGCGGCGGCGCTGCGAGTCCGGCCCCGGTAGCCTCAGCACCGCACGAGCGGGACCCGGGGACCACACGGAGGGCAGAGGTACATGCAGGGCAACGGCTGGCCGGCGAACGAGTTGGAGCAGGTGCTCGGGGCGGCGCTCGGGCAGGCGGACGCCGGGGCGAGGATCCTGGAGGTGCTGGGGCGCAGCCCCGTCTGGGTGCCGCTGCCCCAGGGCGGCGGGCCCGAGGACGGCAGCCTCAGCCTTCCCACCATGGACATCGGCGGAGCCGCCTACGTCCCGGTCTACAGCTCGGAGGCGCAGTTCCGCTTCTGCGCCGGCCCCGGCATGGACTTCGCCGTCGCCCCCGCCGTCGAGTTCGCCCGAGGCCTGCCCCCGCAGCTCGGCATCGCGCTCAACCCCGAGGGCGCCGTCGGGGTTCCGCTTCCCCCGGAGGCCGTCGCGGAGCTGTGCCGGGCCGGGCGTACCCCGCTCGGCGGGGAGGCCACCGGTGGCCGGGTGCGGCTCTTCGAGCCGGACTGGCAGGAGGACCCGGTGGACTTCCTCGCCGCCGCCGCCGAGGAGTTCCGCGCGACCGGGGTGGTCGCCGCCGCGTACCGCTGCCTCGCCAGCGTGGAGGGCGGCGCGCCGGAACTCTACGTCGGTGTCCGGCTGCTGGGATGGGATCCCGAATCGCGAAACGCCCCGATGGAGGCCCTCGGCCGCGCCCTGGCCCGCGTACCGGCGCCCTGGCCCGTGCAGTTGATCCTGCTCGACGCCGCCGAGGACCCGGTCACGGACTGGATTCGTGAGCGCGTACGCCCCTTCTACCTGCCGTAGGGCCGCTTAAGCTGATGAGGTTTCCGGGCCGCCCGCATGGCGGCCGGTCCGGGGTAGGTGTGGACGACGGGCGGACGAAGAGGGGTACCGGGTGAGTGCGTCAGGCACGGCCGCGGCCGGGCAGGTCGAGCACATGCTGCGCCAGGTGACTCCCGGGCGCTATGAGAGCTACGAGTCATTTCTGCACGCCCTCGCCGAGGGCCGGCTGTGGATGCTGCTGTGGCAGGGGCAGCCGGGCTCGCCCGACGCCCAGTACGGCGGCATGGAGGTCGAGGGCCTCGGTTACGCGCCCTGCGTGACCTCGCCGCAGGAGCTGGCCGCCAGCGGCTGGAACCGCGGCTACGAGGTCGTCACGGGCCGGGACATCGCCCGCGCCCTCTACCCGGACCGCTGGGGGCTGTGGGTCAACCCGCACGCCCAGGGCGGCGGCCTCGGCGTGCCGTGGGCCGACCTGCGCCGGATCGCCACCGGCCTGGACCGGATGCCGGCGGGGCCGCTGCGGCTGTCCGAGCCCGCCCTGGAGCTCCCGCAGTTCTACGGGCTGCTGACCCAGCACGCGCACCGCACGCCCGCCGTACGGTCGCTGCGCCGCGCCTGGGTGCAGCCGTCGCTCGGGTCGGCGTACCTGGCGGTGGGCCTCGACCTCTACGACGCCTCCGCGCCCGCGCTGGAATCCGTACGGGAGATGATGCGGCAGTCGGTCGGCGCGGTCCCCGAAGGGGTTCCGGTGTGCACGGTCGCGCTGGCGGACGAGCACGATCCGGTGGCGATGTGGCTGCGTGCCCAGACCCGCCCGTTCTACGACCGCGAGGGGCAGGCGGCCGCGTACTAGGCCGCCCTGCCAGGCCCCTACCAGGCCCCCTGCGGGCAGCGGGTCGCTCCGCCCCGGGCCGGTGGGAAAACCCTGTCCGGGCGTTCGCCCGGACTGTGAGACGAGCACCCTCCGACGGACTTCGGCCGCCGGGAACCACGGTTCCCGGCGGCCTTCGTCTTGTCCGGATATCGACCGTGTTGTGGGTCCAATTGGCGCACTCCTCCTGCCAGTTGGGCGCGATGTCCGTTTCCGTACCGAACGGACGGTCTTGCTCCGCTCAGCCGTGAGCGGAGTCCGGATAACGGGAACTCCAGCGTCAGATCACGTTTACGCATCCATTCATCTGCGGGTCTGGCGGCTGGTCGAGCGCCCGATGAAGACTCCCCACCCAAGAGCCGGTCAGTCCTGCGGGACGCGGTTCGGCACCAGGGCTTCGTCTGTTGTTCCGCACAGCACTTCCCGCACTTCTCGCACTTCACACCGCACGTCACACGCAATCCGCGTGTCCCACGCACTCCGAGCGCCACTCCGCACCAACGCCGCTACAGCGGCGGGCATGGGCCGGCCACCCGTCGGCCGAGAGGGGTCCCCACCACGATGACGGCACCACTGCATGACACGAGCGCGGAGACACCCGCACCCGTGTCCGTAGCCGACGTCCCTGCCAAGGCCATCGAAGGCCGCTCGCCCGGCCGCATCGCCTGGATGCGGCTCAAGCGCGACAAGGTCGCGCTGACGGGCGGCGTGGTCGTGATCCTCCTGATCCTGGTGGCCATCTTCGCGCCGCAGATCGTGAGCCTGCTGGGCCACCCGCCCAACGAGTTCCACGAGGACATGCTCGACCCGGACTTCGGCACGCCGATCGGCTCCTTCGGCGGCATCAGCTCCGACTTCCTGTTGGGCGTCGAGCCCACCAACGGCCGAGACGTTTTCAGCCGGATCGTCTACGGCGCCCGCATCTCGCTGGTCGTCGCCTTCCTGGCGGCCTTCGTCTCGGTCGTCATCGGCAGCCTGCTCGGCGCGCTCGCCGGCTTCCTCGGCGGCTGGGTCGACGGGATCATCAGCCGCACGATGGACCTGCTGCTGGCCTTCCCGCAGCTGCTGTTCACCATCGCCCTGGTCTCCGTGGTCCCCAACTCCCTGTGGGGGTTCGAGGGTTCGGGCGTCCGGATGGGCGTACTGATCGTCGTCATCGGCTTCTTCGGCTGGCCGTACATCGGCCGCATCGTCCGGGGCCAGACGATCTCCCTGCGCGAACGGGAGTACGTCGAGGCCGCGCGCAGCCTCGGAGCGGGTCGCGGCTACATCCTGATCAAGGAGCTGCTGCCGAACCTGGTCGCGCCGATCCTCGTCTACGCGACGCTGATCATCCCGACCAACATCCTGACGGAGGCAGCCCTCAGCTTCCTCGGCGCCGGCGTCAAGCCGCCCACGGCCTCCTGGGGAAAGATGCTGTCCGACGCCGTCCCCATGTACCAGGACGACCCCATGTACATGGTGGTCCCCGGTATGACGATCTTCATCACCGTCCTGGCGTTCAACCTCTTCGGGGACGGGCTGCGTGACGCACTCGACCCCAAGGGCAGCTGAACCGCGTAAACGTTTCACCCACCAATGGAGGTTGGACAACCGTGATCCGCAGAAAGCAGGCCCTCGCGATCACCGCCGTGATCGCCGCCCTGTCGCTGACCGCCGCGTGCGGTGACAAGGGCGACGACGGCAAGAAGCCCGAGGCGAAGGGCAACGGCGCCGCCGCGTTCAACGCCGCCACCACCGGCGTCGTGAACCCGTCGACCACCAAGGGCGGCGAGCTCAAGCTCTGGTCGCCGCAGGACGTCGACTACCTCGACCCGGCGCGTGCCTACTACGGCTTCGTGTGGAACATGCAGCGCCTCTACGTGCGCCAGCTGCTCGCCTACGACAGCAAGCCGGGCAAGGACGGCACCAAGCTGGTCCCGGACCTCGCCGAGGCCCTGCCGGTCCTGAGCAACGACGGCAAGACGTACACGCTCAAGATCAAGGACGGCGTGAAGTTCGAGGACGGCTCGCCGATCACCTCGAAGGACATCAAGTACGGCATCGAGCGCGTCTTCGCGCAGGACGTGCTGTCCGGCGGTCCCACGTACCTGATCGACATCCTCGACCAGGGGCAGAAGTACCCCGGGCCGTACAAGGACACCGACCCCAACAAGATGGGTCTGAAGTCCGTCGAGACGCCGGACGACAAGACGATCGTCTTCAACCTGGCGAGCGCCAACTCCGACTTCAGCTACCTGCTGGCCATGCCGTCCTCCTCGCCGGTCCCGGTGGGCAAGGACCAGGGCGCCACGTACACCAACAAGCCGATGTCCACCGGCCCTTACAAGGTGGAGAGCTTCACCGCCGGCAAGGGCGCCACCTTCGTCCGCAACGAGAACTGGGACCCGAAGACGGACACGATCCGCACGGGTCTGCCGGACAAGGTCTCCTTCACGGTGACCACCAACCCGGACGACATGGACGCCCGCCTGCTGTCCGGTGACATCGACCTCGCGGTCGACGGCACCGGCGTCCAGTCGGCCGCCAAGAACAAGATCCTCAAGGACGAGACGCTCAAGGCCAACGCGGACAACCCGTTCACGGGTTACATCCGCTACTTCGCCTTCCCGCAGACCGTCGCGCCGTTCGACAACATCGAGTGCCGCAAGGCCGTCATCTACGCGGCCGACCCGAAGTCCCTGCAGACCGCCCGCGGCGGCCCGACCAGCGGTGACCTCGGCGCCAACATGCTGCCGCCCGGCATCCCCGGCTCGGACAAGTCGTACGACCCGTACGGTCTGACGAAGGGCGAGCCGCAGGAGGCCAAGGCCAAGGAGGCCCTCAAGGCCTGTGGCAAGCCCGACGGCTTCGAGACCACCATCGCCGTGCGCAACAACCGCGCACCCGAGGTGAAGAGCGCCGAGTCCCTCCAGGCGGCCCTCGCCAAGGTCGGCATCAAGGCGACGATCGACCAGTACGACGGCAAGCTCTCCTCCTCCACGATCGGTTCGCCCGAGAACGTGAAGAAGAAGAACTACGGCATCATCGTCATGGGCTGGGGCGCCGACTACAACTCCGGCGCGGGCTTCCTGCAGCCGCTGGTCGACGGCTCGTTCATCCTGCCGAACGGCAACAACAACTACACCGAGCTGAACGACCCCGAGGTCAACGGCCTCTTCGACAAGGCCGCCTCCGCCGCCACGCCGGAGCTCGCCGCGCCGTTCTACACGGAGATCAACAAGAAGGTCATGGAGAAGGCGCTCTACCTGCCGATCAACTTCGACAAGGCCTTCGTCTACCACAACCCCCGCCTGACGAACGTCTACTTCAACGACTCGATGGGCAAGATCGACCTCGCCACCATCGGCGTCGTCAAGTAACCGCAGGCCAGCAAGCACGTAAGTAAGTGCCTTCACCGCACATGCGCTAGTCCGAAGGGCAGGTGAAGGCCGCAGGCGGTGGCCGCCGTCCCCACAAGGGGCGGCGGCCACCCGCCCCGGGCGGCCGACTGCAGTGCTCGTCTACCTCATACGGCGGCTTTTCAACGTCGCCGCCACGCTGCTGGTGGTCTCCGTGGTCACCTTCGGCATCTTCTTCGCGGTCCCGAAGCTGACCGGCAGCGATCCCGCGCTCATGTACGCCGGCCGCGAGACCAATGAGACCGCCCTGGCGGGCATCCGCGTGAAGATGGGCTTCGACAAGCCCATCTCCGAGCAGTACCTGCTCTTCCTCAAGGGCATCTTCGTCGGCCGTGACTACGACGGCGGCACCGATGTCACGCACTGCGCGGCGCCGTGCTTCGGCTACTCCTTCAAGAGCGAGGCTCCCGTCTGGGAGACGATGCTCGACCGCATGCCGGTCACCCTCTCCCTCGCCCTCGGCGCGGCCGTGCTCTGGGTGATCGCGGGTGTGGCCACCGGAGTGATCTCGGCGCTCAAGCGCCGTACCGCCATCGACCGGACCGTCATGGTCGGCGCCCTCGCCGGCGTCTCCCTGCCGATCTTCTTCACCGGCATGGTGGCCCCCGCGATCTTCGTCTACGGCCTCGGCTGGCTGGAGGTCTCCAACTACAAACCCCTGACCGAGGATCCGGTGGCCTGGCTCAACAGCCTGATCCTGCCCTGGATCACCCTGGCCTTCCTCTTCGCCGCCACCTACGCCCGCATCACCCGCGCCACCATGCTGGAGGTCCTCGGCGAGGACTACATCCGCACCGCCCGCGCCAAGGGGCTCAAGGAGGGCGTGGTCATCCGCAAGCACGCCCTGCGCTCGACCCTCACCCCCGTCGTCACCATGTTCGGCCTCGACCTCGGCGGACTCCTCGGCGGCGCGGTGCTCACCGAGACGACCTTCAACTTCCAGGGTCTGGGAACGGCCGCCGTGGCCGCGATCGGAGCCGGCGACCTTCCCGTGATCATGGGTGTCACCCTGCTCGCCGCGCTCTTCGTGGTGATGGCCAACCTCATCGTGGACCTGCTGTACGCCGTCATCGACCCGCGCGTGAGGCTGACGTGACCGACAACGCCCCCAAGGCCCCCCTCGTGCCCCAGCAGGGCGGAGCGCCGTCCGAGGCCTTCCTCTCCGTACGCGACCTCCAGGTGCACTTCCCGACCGACGACGGCCTGGTGAAGTCCGTCGACGGGCTCTCCTTCGACCTGGAACGCGGCAAGACCCTCGGCATCGTCGGCGAATCCGGCTCCGGCAAGTCGGTGACCTCGCTCGCCATCATGGGCCTGCACCGCACCGGCAACGCGCGCAGCCGCCCGCACATCTCCGGAGAGGTGCGCCTCGACGGCGAGGACCTCGTCGCGGCGTCCGCCGACCACGTGCGCAGGCTCCGCGGCCGCAAGATGGCGATGGTCTTCCAGGACCCGCTGTCCGCGATGCACCCGTACTACACGGTCGGCAAGCAGATCGTCGAGGCGTACCGGACCCACCACGACGTCGACAAGAAGGCGGCCCGCAAGCGGGCGGTCGAGATGCTCGACCGGGTCGGGATCCCGGAGCCCGACCAGCGCGTGGACTCCTACCCGCACGAGTTCTCCGGCGGCATGCGCCAGCGCGCGATGATCGCGATGGCGCTGGTCAACAACCCCGAGCTGCTCATCGCCGACGAGCCGACCACCGCCCTGGACGTCACCGTCCAGGCGCAGATCCTGGACCTGATCCGGGACCTCCAGAAGGAGTTCGGCTCGGCGGTCATCATGATCACGCACGACCTCGGCGTCGTCGCCGAGATGGCCGACGACATCCTCGTGATGTACGGCGGCCGGTGCGTCGAGCGCGGCACGGCCGAGAAGGTCTTCTACGAGCCCCGGCACCCCTACACCTGGGGCCTGCTCGGCTCGATGCCGCGCATCGACCGCGACCAGACCGAACGCCTGATCCCGGTCAAGGGCTCGCCGCCGAGCCTCATCAACATCCCCAGCGGCTGTGCCTTCAACCCGCGCTGCCCCTACGCCGACATCCCCAAGGGCGGCATCACCCGCACCCAGCGGCCCGAGCTGACCCAGGACGACAGCCGGCACTGGTCCGCCTGTCACATGTCGCAGGAGGAGCGGACCCGGATCTGGACCGAAGAGATTGCGCCGAAGCTGTGAGCGACATGAAGAAGACGGGCGCGGCGGAGGCCTCTGCGGTCTCCCCGGACGCCGCCACGGACGCCACCGCCGAACCGCTGCTGAGGGTGACCGGGCTGGTCAAGCACTTCCCCATCAACAAGGGGCTGCTGCGCCGGCAGGTCGGGGCAGTCAAGGCCGTCGACGGGATCGACTTCGACGTCCGCCGCGGTGAGACCCTCGGCATCGTCGGCGAGTCCGGCTGCGGCAAGTCGACCATGGGCCGGCTGATCACCCGGCTGCTCGAACCGACCGGTGGCAAGGTCGAGTTCGAGGGCAAGGACATCACGCACCTGAACGTGGCGGGCATGCGTCCGCTGCGCCGCGACGTGCAGATGATCTTCCAGGACCCGTACGGCTCGCTGAACCCGCGCCACACGGTGGGCACCATCGTCAGCGCCCCGTTCAAACTCCAGAAGGTCAACCCCGAGGGCGGGCTCAAGGCGGAGGTCCAGCGCCTGCTGTCGCTCGTGGGCCTCAACCCCGAGCACTACAACCGCTACCCGCACGAGTTCTCGGGCGGCCAGCGCCAGCGCATCGGCATCGCGCGGGCCCTGGCGCTGAATCCGAAGCTGGTGGTCGCGGACGAGCCCGTCTCGGCGCTGGACGTGTCCATCCAGGCCCAGGTGGTCAACCTGCTGGACGACCTCCAGGAGGAGCTCGGCCTCACGTACGTGATCATCGCGCACGACCTGTCGGTCATCCGGCACGTCTCCGACCGGATCGCGGTGATGTACCTCGGCAAGATCGTCGAGCTGGCGGACCGCAAGTCGCTGTACGAGGCGCCGATGCACCCGTACACCACGGCGCTCATGTCGGCCGTGCCGGTGCCCGACCCGAGGCGGCGCGGCGCCAAGAGCGGCCGCATCCTGCTCAAGGGCGACGTGCCGTCGCCGATCTCGCCGCCGAGCGGCTGCCGCTTCCACACGCGCTGCTGGAAGGCGACGCAGATCTGCACGACGCAGGAGCCGCCGCTGGTGGCCCTGAAGACGGGCCACCAAGTGGCCTGTCACCATCCGGAGAACGCCCCCGACCAAGCGCCCGGCGACAAGGCCCTGCCGGGTGCGGCGGACGCGGTGGTGAAGGTCTCGGAGTAGCGGACGAGCCCGACACCACCACGCGGAGCGGGGCCCCGGGGGGGGGGGCCCCCCGGGCCCCCCCCCCTTTTTTTTTTTTTTGTCACGTAGTTAAAACAGAAACT
>NZ_JBSFTP010000113.1:0-14832 GCF_053591315.1 Streptomyces sp. NPDC003042 | reverse complement strand
GGACTACATGAACGACCGCTACGGCAGCCCCGTCGGCGCCTGGAACTTCTGGCAGAACAACCACTGGTACTAAGCCACCAGCGGGTAGCAGACGCCACAGCGGGCCGGCAGCACAGCAGCACCGCGCCACCGCATGCGAAGGCCCCGGCGGCCGACCTCCCCAGGTCCGGCCACCGGGGCCTTCGGCTTTGCCGTCCCACTGGGTCTGAAGGGGCCCGAAGGGCCCGGATACCTAAAGGCGCTGGATGATCGTGCCGGTCGCCAGCGCGCCGCCCGCGCACATGGTGATCAGCGCGAATTCCTTGTCGCGCCGCTCCAGCTCGTGCAGCGCGGTGGTGATCAGCCGGGCTCCGGTGGCGCCCACGGGGTGGCCGAGCGCGATGCCGCCGCCGTTGACGTTGACCTTCTCCAGGTCCTGGTCGAAGACCTGGGCCCAGCTGAGGACGACGGAGGCGAAGGCCTCGTTGATCTCGACGAGGTCGATGTCCTTGAGCGACATCCCGGCCTTGCCCAGCACGGCCCGCGTCGCGTCGATCGGCCCGTCCAGGTGGTAGTGCGGGTCGGCGCCGACCAGCGTCTGGGCGACGATCCGGGCGCGCGGCTTGAGCTTGAGCGCGCGGGCCATCTTGCGGGAGGCCCACATCACGGCGGCGGCCCCGTCGGAGATCTGCGAGGAGTTCCCGGCGGTGTGCACGGCGGTCGGCATGACCGGCTTCAGCCGGGCCAGCGCCTCCATGCTCGTGTCGCGCAGCCCCTCGTCCCGGTCGACGAGCCGCCACATGCCCTGCCCGGCGGCCTGCTCCTCCTCCGTCGTCGGCACCTGGACGGCGAAGGTCTCCCGCTTGAACCGCTCCTCGGCCCAGGCGGCCGCGGCCCGTTCCTGGGAGCGCAGCCCGAGCCGGTCGACGTCCTCGCGGGTCAGGCCCCGGCGGCGGGCGATCCGCTCGGCGGCCTCGAACTGGTTCGGGAGGTCGACGTTCCACTCGTCCGGGAAGGGTTTGCCCGGGCCGTGCTTGGATCCGGAGCCCAGCGGCACCCGGCTCATGGCCTCGACGCCGCAGGCGATGCCGATGTCCATGACCCCGCCGGAGATCATGTTGGCGACCATGTGGTTGGCCTGCTGGGAGCTGCCGCACTGGCAGTCCACGGTCGTCGCGGCGGTCTCGTACGGGAGTCCCATCGCGAGCCAGGCGTTGCGGGCGGGGTTCATGGACTGCTCGCCGGCGTGGGTGACGGTGCCGCCGACGATCTGCTCGACGCAGTCGGGCTGGATTCCGGTCCGGGCGAGGAGCTCGCGGTAGGTCTCGCCGAGCAGGTAGGCGGGATGGAGGTTGGCCAGTGCCCCTCCGCGTTTGCCGATGGGGGTGCGTACGGCTTCGACGATGACGGGTTCCGCGGCCATGAGCTCGTCCTCTCCTGTGCGGTGCCGGCGCGGCGGGCCGTCCCGGCGCCCCGCCCGAACTAGTACGCGTTCTAGTTCTCCCCGCAGTCTTATGACCTGGACCCCCGGCACGCAAGGGTCTTGCACCCGGCCTACACGGATTCCACACGCAACAGTTGGCGCCGGATCCCTTGTCACTTCTAGAACTCGTTACTACCTTCGAGCCAACTTCTGATGGGCCGTCAGACTTTGGAGTCGCCCGATGCCCTGTCCCGCGCTGCCAGAAGGCTTCGACGCCACCGACCCCGACCTCCTCCAGGACCGGGTCCCCCTCCCGGAGTTCGCCCGGCTCCGGCAGACCGCACCCGTGTGGTGGTGCCCTCAGCGGCGGGGCGTCACCGGCTTCGACGACGAGGGCTACTGGGCCGTCACCCGGCACGCGGACGTCAAGTACGTCTCCACGCACCCGGAGTTGTTCTCCTCCACCACCAACACGGCGATCATCCGCTTCAACGAACACATCCAGCGCGATCAGATAGATGCCCAGCGCCTGATCATGCTGAACATGGATCCGCCGGAACACACGCGCGTACGCCAGATCGTGCAGCGCGGCTTCACCCCGCGGGCCGTCCGCGGCCTGGAACGGGCGCTGCGCGACCGGGCCGGGCAGATCGTCGCGGAGGCGCTCGCCACGTCCGCCGACGGCAGCTTCGACTTCGTCACGCGGGTGGCGTGCGAGCTGCCGCTCCAGGCGATCGCCGAGCTGATCGGCGTACCGCAGAAGGACCGCGCCAAGATCTTCGACTGGTCGAACAAGATGATCGCCTACGACGACCCGGAGTACGCGATCACGGAAGAGGTCGGCGCCGAGGCGGCGATGGAGCTCATCGGCTACGCGATGAACCTCTCCGCCGAGCGCAAGGAGTGCCCGGCCAAGGACATCGTCACGCAGCTCGTGGCGGCCGAGGGCGAGGGCAACCTCGGCTCGGACGAGTTCGGCTTCTTCGTGCTGCTGCTGGCGGTCGCGGGCAACGAGACCACGCGCAACGCCATCAGCCACGGCATGCACGCCTTCCTGACCCACCCCGAGCAGTGGGAGCTGTACAAGGCGACCCGGCCGTCCACGGCCGCCGAGGAGATCGTCCGCTGGGCCAGCCCCATCGTGTCCTTCCAGCGCACCGCCACCCAGGACACCGAGCTGGGCGGCCAGAAGATCAAGGCGGGCGACCGGGTGGGGCTGTTCTACTCCTCCGCCAACCACGACCCCGAGGTGTTCGAGAACCCCGACGCCTTCGACATCACCCGTGACCCGAACCCCCACCTCGGCTTCGGCGGCGGCGGCCCGCACTTCTGCCTCGGCAAGTCCCTGGCCATCATGGAGATCGACCTGATCTTCAACGCCCTGGCCGACGCCCTGCCCGACCTCCGCCTGACCGGCGAAAGCCCGCGGCGGCTGCGCGCGGCCTGGCTCAACGGCATCAAGGAACTCCGGGTCAGTCACGGCTGACCCGTGGCCCAGGGCGGCAGGGGCCGCTTCCTCCCACGCCCCGGCCCCTGCCGTCCGCTGGTACGGGTGGCGGCAAGCCGCCGCCTGGCTGATCCTGGCAGGACGCGGCGATCCACCGATGGGGTGCCGGGACGGTCCGCGGACCGTCCCGGCCCCCCATCGGCACGTGCGGGGTCGCGGCCGCGCGCTGACGGTGCGCGCGCCCCGGGCCGGTGCCAGACTGATGTCATGACTACGCTCAGTCCGTCCTTCCGGGGAAGGCTGGTGCGCGCCGAAGACGCCACGTACGACGAGGACCGGCGGGTCTGGAACGGTTCGGTCAACCGCTTCCCCACCCTCATCGCGTACTGCACCGGCGTCGCGGACGTCATCGACACGGTGAAGTTCGCCGCCTCATCGGGTCTCCCCCTCGCGGTGCGCAGCGGTGGCCACAGCTTCCCCGGGCAGTCCGTGTGCGACGAGGGGATCGTCATCGACCTCTCCCCCATGCGCGGCATCCGGGTCGATCCCGAGCAGCGGACCGCCAGGGCCCAGGCGGGGGTGCTGCTCGGTGAGCTGGACCGCGAGACGCAGGCGTTCGGCCTCGCGGTCCCCTCCGGGATCGTCACGCACACCGGCATCGCGGGGCTCACCCTCGGCGGCGGCATCGGCTGGCTGATGCGCAAGTACGGGCTCACCATCGACCAGTTGCTGGCCGTGGACCTGGTCACCGCGGACGGGACCTTCGTGAAGGCGAGCGAGAACGAGAACCCGGAGCTGTTCTGGGGCGTGCGGGGCGGGGGCGGCAATTTCGGGATCGTCACGGAATTCACGTACCGCCTCAACCCGCTCGGGCCGATCGTGCTGGCCGGTCCCGTCGTCTGGCCGATGGCCGAGTCCGCACGGGTGATGCGCCTGTACCGCGACTGGATCACCACCGTGCCGGACGAGCTGACCACGGCGATCGTCCACCGCAAGCTGCCGCCGATGCCGTACATACCGCCCGAGCTGCACGGGCAGGCGGTCGTGATGGTGGTGTGCTGCTACGCGGGGCCGGTCGAGGAGGGGCAGGAGGTACTGCGGCCCCTGCGGGAGTCCGGTCCGGCGCCGGTGCTGGACCTCTGCGCGCCCAAGCCCTTCATGACGCACCAGGCGATGTTCGACCCGTCCTTCCCGCACGGGCGGTGGTACTACTTCAAATCCTGCGACGTCGACCGGCTGACGGATCCGGTCGTCGACCTCACGGCCGAGTGGGCGGCGCGGATCGCGTCTCCGCTGACCGCCTTCCCGATCTACCACCTGGGCGGCGCGATCGCCCGCGTGGGCGAGGACGAGACCGCCTACAGCGGGCGCGCGTCCGGTCACATGTACAACATCAACGGCACGACCGCGGACATCGCCGGCTTCGAGGAGGAGCGCGAGTGGGTGCGCGGCTTCTGGTCGGCCCTTTCGCCCCACCAGGCGGGCGTGTACGTGAACTTCCTGATGAACGAGGGTGACGAGCGGATCCGGCAGGCGTACGGGCCCGAGAAGTACCGGCGGCTGCGCGAGCTGAAGCGGACCTACGACCCCGGCAACCTCTTCCGCCTCAACCAGAACATCCCGCCGGCCTCCCGGGAAGCCGCCTGACCTGCCGGACCACCTAAGAAGCCCGGGCGGGAGCCTTGACGTCCTGCTCCTCCACGCTGGTTCGCGGCGCGGGCAGGCTCGGCCGCAGCCGTCGCGGCCCGGACAGGACGTGGACGAGCCCGAATCCGGCGCCCACCACGACGGCCCCGCCCACCGCGTCCAGCACCCAGTGGTTGGCGGTCGCGACGATCGCGCACACCGTGACCAGCGGGTGCAGCGCCCCGAGCAGCTTCTGCCAGCCCTTCGGCGCCAGCATCACGATCACGATGCCGCACCACAGCGACCAGCCGAAGTGCAACGAGGGCATCGCCGCGTACTGGTTGGAGATCGCGGTCATGGCCCCGTACGAGGGGTTGGCCAGGTCCTGCGGTCCGTGCACGGTGTCGATGAAGCCGAGACCGGGCATCAGGCGCGGCGGAGCGAGGGGGTAGAGCCAGAACCCTATGAGCGCGAGCACGGTCGCCAGCCCCAGAGAGGCCCGCGCCCAGCGGTAGTCGCCCGGCCGGCGCCAGTACAGGACGGCCAGGATCGCCAGCGGGACCACGAAGTGGAAGGAGGTGTAGTAGAAGTTGAAGAAGCCTTCCAGCCAGGGCGTGTTCACCACCGCGTGGTTCACGGCGTGCTCGATGTCGAAGCCCAGCACCCGCTCCATGCCGAGGATCTGTTCCGCGTTGCCCTCGGCGAGACCGCGGCTCGTGGGGGCGGCGGCGCGGATGTGGGAGTAGAGCGAGTACCCGACCCGTATCAGCAGGAGTTCCAGCAGCAGGTTGGGGCGGGACAGCACGCGCCGCCAGAACGGCAGCAACGGCACCCGCGACCACCGGGCGGCGGCCGGGTGCCCGTAGGCCGTCGGGACGGGGTGGCGCCAGTACGTCGACGAGCGCGACAGGAACGGCACGGCGCAGGCCGCCGCGAGGGCGGTGAGGAGCAGCACGTTGTCCCGTACGGGGGCCAGCGCCGCCAGGTTGGGCAGCAGCACGGCGCTGGGCAGGGTCATGGCGAGCACCACGGCCACCGGCCACACCGGCCGGTCGGCGGCGCGCTTTCCGACCTTGCCGGCCACCGCGAGCAGCACCCACAGGAGCTGGTGGCGCCAGCCGGCCGGGGAGACGGCGACGGCCACGCAGCCGGTGACGGCGACCGCGAGCAGCAGCTGGCCGTCGCGGGCGTAGCGGGCCGCGCGCCGCAGGCCGACCCAGCAGATCCCGGCCGCGAGGGCGACGTAGAGGACGATCTCGACGGGGCCGCTGAAGCCGAGGCGCAGCAGGGCCCCGTGCACGGACTGGTTGGCGAGGCTGTCGGGGGCGCCGCCGAGGCCGGTCCCGGCGAAATAGTCGACCCAGTACGTCCACGAGTCGCGCGGCAGCGAGGCCCAGGACATGGCGGTGGCCCCGGCGAAGGTCACGGCGGCGGCCTTCGCGGTGGGGCGGCGGCCGGCGAGCCACAGCAGCGGGGCGAAGAGCAGCAGCGCCGGCTGGAGGGCGGCGGCGAGGCCGACGAGGAAGCCGGCGGGGCGTTCGCCGGGCACCCGGAAGACGGCCGCCAGCACCAGCAGCACGGGCAGGACGGCGGTCTGTCCCGGGGAGGCGGCTTCACGGACGGGCAGGGAGACCATCATCAGGGCGACCAGCACGGGCGCGGCCAGCAGCGCGGTGCGGCGCGGCACGGGATCGGGCAGGCCGCGCGCGGCGACGAGCCCGATCGCGGCGACGCACAGCAGGGTCACGCACGTCCAGGCCACTTCCAGGGAGGGCGCGGCGAAGCCGGTCAGCGGCTTCAGGACGAGCCCCGCGAAGGGGGTGCCGGTGAACTGGCCGGCGTCGTAGAGCGAGCCGGGCAGGCTGGCCGGGAGGTGGAATCCGCTGAGCCACTCGCCCGGCGGCACGCGCAGGACGGCGGCGGCCTGTCTGATGGTGAGCACGGCCGCCAGCGCCCACAACAGGAGGCGCAGCGCCTCCAGTCTGCCGCTACCGCCTATGACCCCGGCATGTCCGTCCGCACCGCTGCGCTCCGCCGCGTTAGCCACGCCTCGCCGTCCTCCCGCCCTGTCGACCGCAACCTTGACTTCGCCTGGCTGCCGCGCTTGGTTTCCGGGGTCGACGATATCCCGCGCGGGATCCCCAGGATGGCGCGCGGGACATCACAAAGGTCACCGGGCCGGCGGCGGCCTCGTCCGGGTGCCTTCACGGCGCCGCGACGTCCTCGTGTAGGAGACTGCACGCAAGTCGTCTTGGGCCGGGTGCTGCCGCACGCGGCCCGTGTCTCCTGAGAGGTGTCACGTGCCCAGCGTCGTAAAGATCAACGCCCTGACCGTCCCCGCCGAGCAGCGGGAGGTGCTGGAGCAGCGCTTCGCCTCGCGGGCGGGCACCGTGGAGAGCTCGGACGGGTTCGAGTGGTTCGAGCTGCTGCGCCCGGTGGAGGGTACGGACCAGTACCTCGTCTACACCCGGTGGCGTTCGGAGGAGGACTTCCAGGCGTGGATGGAGGGTCCGATGAAGGCGGCTCACCAGGGTGGGGGCGAGGGCGGCGGCGAGCGGCCGAAGCCGGCGGCTTCCGGGTCCTCGGTGTGGTCGTTCGAGGTCGTGCAGCAGGCCGCGCCGAAGAAGGCCTGAGGCGGCGGGCGCGAACCGAGGGGGGCGGGGCCGGGGGCGTCGTCGCCAGGCGTCTTCGCCCCCCGGTCCCCTCGGTCTCGCTGCGTGCCGAGCGGCCGGCTCGGGCAGGCCGCTCGACCTGCCCGCTCAGCCTGCCCGCTCGGCCTGCCCGCTCAGCTCCAGAAGGCGTCGCTCTCGTCGATGTCCGCGGTGCACTGGTCGATGTCGGTGATCTTGTGCCCGACGATGGTGAAGAAGAGGCCTTCGCGGATCTCGATGCCGCGGTCACCGCGGTCGCCGCGCGCGGTGTGGAACGACATCACGTGTCCGCGGCCGTCCGCCAGGACGGTGTGCAGGTCGACCTGGAAGGTGCCGTTGGTCTCCTCACCGAGGCGGCGGTAGAAGTCGAGGACCGCCTCCCGTCCCTTGTGGTGCCCCGACAGCGGGTTGCTGCCGGGCACGTGGTGGATGACGTCGGCCGTCATCAGTGTGCTCAGCGTCTCCATGTCGCCCTTGCCGAAGGCTTCGTAGCCGCGGCGGATCAGGGCACAGTCCGGGTGTTCCGACATGACGGTTCACGCCCTCCGGTCGCCGATTTTTCACCTTTTCTCATCATCAGCCCGTGCCTGTGGATATTCCACGCGGGCGGTTCGCGGCGTGTTCCACAATGACGCCATGAACAGCAGCGGATCCACCACCATGACCGGACTCTGGAGCGTCGCCCCCGAGCCCTTCACCACCCCGGACGCCACCGTCCTGCGCCGCGCGTACTACGCCGAGGTCGCCGGCCGGTACTGGAAACGGTCCGTCACCGAGGCCGAGATCGACCAGGGGCTACTGGACTTCCCCGACGACGGACTCGTGCCGCCGACGGGCGAGTTCGTGGTCGGCCGGCTCGACGGGGTGCCGCTGGCGTGCGGTGGCATACGGCTGCTCGACCCCGTCACCGCCGAGCTCACGCGGGTCTACGTCGACCGGCGCGCCCGCGGCGCCGGCGGCGGGGCGGCTCTGCTCACCGCGCTGGAGGCGGCGGGCCGCGCCCTGGGCGCCGAGCGGGTCCGGCTGGACACCCGGTCCGATCTGGTGGAGGCCCGCGCCTTGTACGCGCGGCACGGGTACCGCGAGATACCCGCGTACAACTCGGGCCCGTATGCGCAGCACTGGTTCGAGAAGTCCCTGGTCCAAGAGGGAGGGCCGCAGGGCTGCTGACGGCGGGGGCTCAGCGCGGGGCGTGGTCGCGGCGCGGCAGGGTGTCGTAGGGCTCCTCCGCGTCGGATCCGCACAGCTCCCGGTTGATCTCCTCGACCAGCTTGACCAGGTCGGTGGGCCGGTCGGGTCCCCACCAGTCGCCGAGCAGCTCGGCGAGGGACTCCTGCCGGGCTGCGGCCAGCCGGGCCGCGGCCCGGCGCCCGGAGTCGGTCAGGAGCAGCGCGAGCCCCTCCCGGACGGCGAGCTTGCGCTCCTCGACCTGGCGGGCGGCGTCCGTGACGGCCCTGAGGGGGACGGCGGTGCGTTCCGCGAGCAGCGCCGGCTCGGCCGAGCCGTACTTGTTGATCCGCAGCAGCAGCCAGCTGGCGGCGGGGAGCAGGTCGTAGCCCGCCTTCTCGGTGATCTTCTCGTACACGTGGCGACGGCCCTCCCGGGTGCCCAGCACGGACAGCGCGCGGGCGACCTCCTCGTGCGAGGAGCGGTGGACCGGGTTGGAGGCGAGGGTCTCCGACACGTCGGGGGCGGTGACGGACCCGCGGAGCTTGTCCTCCCGGAGGAACCAGGCGATCAGGAAGGCGATCAGAACCACGGGCGCGGCGTAGAGGAAGACGTCGGTGATGGAGGCGGAGTAGGCGTCCAGTACCCGGGGGCGCAGTTCGGCGGGGAGCAGGCCGATGGAATGGGGATCCGCCTCCAGTTGCGCGGTGCTCGCTCCGGGCGGCAGCGGGAGCCCGGCCAGGGCGGCGGAGAGCTTGTCGTCGAGCCGGGTGGTGAAGACCGTACCGAAGATGGCGACGCCGAAGGAGGCGCCGATGGAGCGGAAGAAGGTGGCGCCGGAGGTGGCGACGCCGAGGTCGGCGTAGCTGACGGCGTTCTGCACGGCCAGCACGAGCACCTGCATGACCAGGCCGAGGCCGGCGCCGAAGACGAAGAAGTAGACGCTCACCTCCAGGTCGGAGCTGGTGCGGTGCAGTTGGTGCAGGAGCAGCAGTCCGACGGCGGTCACGGCGGTCCCCACCAGGGGGAAGACCTTCCACCGCCCGGTGCGGCTGACGATCTGCCCCGAGACGGTGGAGGCGATCAGCAGGCCGAACACCATCGGCAGCATGTGCACGCCGGACATCGTCGGTGAGACCCCTCGGACGATCTGGAGGAAGGTCGGCAGGTAGACCATCGCGCCGAACATCGCGAAGCCGACGACGAAGCTGATCACCGAGCAGAGGGTGAAGGTGCGGATGCGGAACAGCCCCAGCGGCAGGACGGGTTCGGCGGCCCGCCGCTCGACGGCCACGAAGGCGACGAGGAGGACGACGCCGAGGACGGCGAGGCCGATGATCCGGGCCGAGCCCCAGCCCCAGGTGCCGCCGAGGGAGGCGACGAGCACGAGGCAGGTGGCGACGGAGGCGATGAGGAAGGTGCCGAGGTAGTCGATGGTGTGCCGGGAGGGCCGGGCCGGGATGTGCAGGGCGGCGGCGATGACGACGAGCGCGACGAGACCGATGGGGAGGTTGATGTAGAAGACCCAGCGCCAGGAGAGGTGGTCCACGAACAGACCGCCGAGCAGCGGTCCCAGCACGCTGGTCGCGCCGAAGACCGCGCCGAAGAGGCCCTGGTACTTGCCGCGCTCGCGCGGCGGGACGATGTCGCCGACGATCGCCATCGACAGCACCATCAGGCCGCCGCCGCCCAGGCCCTGGAGAGCGCGGTATCCGATGAGCTGGGGCATGTTCTGGGCGACGCCGCAGAGGACGGAGCCGATCAGGAAGATCACGATGGCGTACTGGAAGAGCTTCTTGCGCCCGTACTGGTCACCGAGCTTGCCCCACAGGGGAGTGGCGGCGGTGGCGGCCAGCATGTAGGCGGTGACGACCCAGGAGAGGTGGTCCATGCCGCCGAGGTCGCTGACGATCGTGGGGAGTGCGGTGGAGACGATGGTCTGGTCGAGAGCGGAGATCAGCAGGCCCAGCAGCAGGGCTCCGATCGAGACGAGCACGTCGGGGGAAGCGTGCTCGGCGCCGGAACCGGGGTTCACGGCGGGCGCGGTCACATCCTGAGCCATCGACTCCTCCTCAGGGCGGTCATCATTTCCATCCTGAGCGGTGTGTCCCGATATGGCCTGTCGGGTGGGTTGGGTGATGCCTGAGGGGTCTGCATAATCGCAGGCATTGTCGAGGGAGGGTTTCCAGTGAGCGCTGAGCGCTGTCCAGATTGCGGCGCCATGGGCGCCGACTGTGCGTGTGCGCCGACCAGGGGGTTCGTCGACTCGCTGCGCGTCCGCCCGTACGTTGCCCTGCCCGACCCGAACGAGGCGGGTTCCACGGCGCCGCCCGCGCAGCCGGTGCTGAGCGCCCTGGCCCACCCGGAGCCGCCGCCCCCGGTACCACCCGGGGCGCCGACGGAGCGGGACACCCCCGCGTACGGGATACCCGTAGCGGCCGTGGGGCAGCCGGAGTGGACGGATCAGGCCGACCACGGCGAGCAGGCGGGTCTGACGGTTCAGCTCCGGCCCGTGCCCGCGCGCGGTCGCGGCCCCGGAGGCGCCGGGAAGCGGTCCAGGCGGCTGCTGCCCCTGCTGGCCGGGGCCGGCGCGGTGGTGGCCGCTGGTGGGGTGGCACTGGCGCTGACCATGTTCACCGGCTCGGGGACGAGCGATACCGCGCTGGTGGACCCGAAACCGTCGGCGCTCGCGGCCAGCGTCGCGCCCCCGACGGCCCTCTCCGCGTCGCCGGATCCCAGCTCGACGGTGAGCGCGTCCGCCTCGGCCTCGCGTTCCGCGTCGCCGAGCCCGTCCCGGTCGGCGTCACCCTCGGCGTCGCCGTCCGCCTCGGCGAGCGCGTCCCGTTCCTCGACCCCGTCGGCGAGCACGAGCCCCCCGGCCGCGGTCCCCCCGCCGTCACCGACCCAGCCGCCGACCCTGCGGTACGGGGATTCGGGCCCCGAGGTGGAGAAGCTCCAGCGCCTGCTGGCGGAGCGGGGCCTGTACCGCGGCAAGTTCGACGGCAAGTTCAGTCGCTACGTACGCAGTGCGGTGGAGGACTTCCAGATCGAGAGCGGGCTCTACGAGGACCCGTGGGGGGTCTACGGCCCGGCGACCCGGCGAGCCTTGGAGGGATAGGTCACGCCGCGGGTGGTGGCGCGAACCGCCCCGGTTTTGTATCGTGTAGGAACAAAGTGGTTCCGTCCTCAATCCCTGACCGGTGGACGGAACCACTTGTTCTCTTTCCCGCCCCGTCTGGAGCCCCGCCGATGCCGGCCAGCACCACCACCGCCCCTGTCGTCCTCACCTCCAGGGCCCTGCTCCTGGACATGGACGGCACCCTCGTCAACTCCGACGCGGTGGTCGAGCGCTGCTGGCGCGAGTGGGCGGTGTCGCACGGGCTGGACCCGCAGGAGGCGCTCAAGGTGGTCCACGGCCGCCAGGGCTACGCCACGATGGCGATCCTGCTGCCCGAGCGCCCGATGGAGCTCAACCACGCCGAGAACACCGTGATGCTCGCCCGCGAGACCGCCGACACCGACGGGGTGGTGCCCGTCGGCGGCGCCGCGGAGTTCATGGCCGCCATCGCCGCCCTGCCGCACGCGCTGGTCACCTCGGCCGACGCCGCCCTGGCCGCGGTCCGGATGACGGCCGCCGCGCTGCCGATGCCGCGGGTACGGGTGACCGCCGAGTCCGTCTCGGCCAGCAAGCCCGACCCCGAGGGCTTCCTCAAGGGCGCCGCCGAGCTGGGCGTGGACCCGGCCGACTGCATCGTCTTCGAGGATTCCGCCGCCGGGATCGCCGCGGGCCTCGCCGCCGGCATGCGCGTGATCGGCATCGGCCCCCGCGCCGCCGCCCACGGCCCGACGGCCCACGCCGCCGACCTGACCTCGGTCCACGTCGGCTCCGCCCCCGACGGCACGATCCGACTCACCGTCACCCCGACCGCCTGACGGACCACCGCGCCCCGTCGCTCCTCTCGGGGTGACCCGCGGCTCGGAGTCGGGAAGCGCCATGGCCGTGCGGCTCAGCGATGCGCACCCGTGGCCGCCGCGTCGCGACAGGTGTCGCGGAAAGCCGTCGTCCCGTGAACATGCGCTCAAGGACGAGGCCCCGCCCGGCTCTCACCGCTGAAGGACCGGCACGTCAGCTTCCTGAGCCGCTATCAGTTCAACATCGCCTCCGGCGGCCCCGGCCAGGGCCTGCGCCCGAGGGTTCTGCCGTGCGTTTGAAGAGTTCCGCCCAGCGCTCGTGCGGCGCGGCGACGAACTCCAGCCGGCCGGCATCGCGTACGCGGCGCGTGAGCGCTTCGACAGGAGCTGGCCCGTCCGCCGCGGAAAACAAAAGGCAAGGAGAGTACCCACTCCTTGCCATGCTCAAGATATAGCGCACCGGGGGGCTTGCCGCAAGGCCCCGGTCGTACCACAGAATGACCGACCAAAGCCAGAACCTGCGGAAACAGCAGATCCGCGAAGTACGTGCGCGTTTGTCGGCGTACGGCTTGCGCGGGACGTCGAACCGCCGTGGGACTCGCGGTGCGGTTGCGGGGGCTCGGCGCGGAGATGCGGGTGTGCGTGCTGCCGGACCGCGCGGAGCGGCTGGTCGAATTCCAATCTCGTTGAATGGGCGTGTCGATGATTGACGTGATCGTGGTCGGCGGCGGACCGACCGGCTTGATGCTGGCCGGTGAGCTGCGGCTGGCCGGAGTGCACGTGGTCGTGCTGGAGAAGTTGACCGAGCCGACCGGGCAGTCGCGCGGGCAGGGCCTGCACGCACGCAGCGTCGAGATGATGGACCAGCGCGGCGTACTGGACCGGTTCCTCGCGGTCAGTGAGAAGTTCCAGGTCGGCGGTCTCTTCGGCGGCATCCTCAAGCCGTGGCCGGACCGGTTGGACACGGCGCACCCGTACGGCCTCGCCACTCCACAGCCGGTCACCGAGCGGCTGCTCAACGAGCGTGCCCTCGAACTCGGTACCGAGATCCGGCGCGGCTGCGAAGTGGTCGGCCTGAGCCAGTCCGCCGACGGGGCCGGCGTGACCGTCGAGCTGGCGGACGGCACGCACCTGCGCTCGCGCTACCTCGTCGGGTGCGACGGCGGTCGCAGCGCGGTGCGCAAGCTGCTCGGCGTCGGTTTCCCCGGCGAGCCCGCCAAGGTGGAGACGCTGCTGGGTGAAATGGAGGTGACGGAGGATCCGGCGACGATTGACGCGATCGTCGCGGAAGTCCACAAGACCCAGCTGCGGTTCGGCGTCGCCCTCGCCGGGGACGGGAAGAAGGGGGTGTACCGCGTCGTCGTGCCCGCCGACGGCGTGGCCGAGGACCGTGCGAACGCGCCGACCCTCGAGGAGTTCAAGAAGCAGCTGCGGGCGTTCGCGGGCACCGACTTCGGCGTGCACTCGCCGCGCTGGCTGTCCCGGTTCGGCGACGCCACCCGGCAGGCCGAGCGTTACCGGGTCGGCCGGGTTCTGCTGGCCGGCGACGCGGCGCACATCCACCCGCCGACCGGCGGGCAGGGGCTCAACCTCGGCGTGCAGGACGCGTTCAACCTCGGCTGGAAACTGGCCGCCGCAGTCAACGGGTGGGCTCCTGAGGGGCTGCTGGACAGCTACCACGCCGAACGGCACCCGGTGGGCGCCCGCGTGTTGGAGAACACCCGCGCGCAGATCACGCTGCTGGGAACCGATCCGGGTGCGACCGCGCTGCGGGAGCTGTTCTCGACGCTGATGGACTTCGAGGAGGTGAACCGGTACGTGACCGGGATGATCACCGCCGTCGAGGTCCGCTACGACTTCGGCGAGGGCCATGAACTGCTCGGCCGGCGGATGCGGGACGTGGCACTGAAGCGGGGGCGTCTCTACGAGCTGATGCACGGCGGCCGCGGCCTGCTGCTCGACCAGACCGGCCGGCTTTCGGTGGAGGGCTGGGCGGATCGGGTGGACCACGTCGTCGACGTCAGCGAGGAACTGGACGTGCCCGCGGTACTGCTGCGGCCGGACGGCCACGTGGCGTGGGTCGGTGAAGATCAGCAGGATCTGCTCGGCCGGCTGCCCAAGTGGTTCGGCGCTGCCGTCAGCTGAGCTGTCCGGGAATCTCTTGGCGCCGCGGCGGGTGGCGTGGGCCGAGGCGCAGAACAACCAGGGCTCGCCGACGACTGCCCCTTCGGGTCTGGCGAAATACCGCGGGTCAGCGTTGCCGACACGACGGCGCGCCCTGCGATCACCGCTGCCGCGCCGGCATGGCGGGATGACCGCGCCGGGCCATCAGGTCACGGTTGGCCGCCCGCGCCGCGGCGAGGCCCTCGCCCCGTTCGGCCGGCTCCGCGCGGAGGTCGAGAACCCGTTGCTCCGGCCGGGACAGGTTCGACCCTCCCCGGACCGGCGGGCCGGCTCCTCGGCGGCTAGGGAGTGTCGTCAAAGTAGCTCCGGCCGCCCGAAGGGCGGGGCCGGTGGGGCCTGGTGCGTGCGATCGCAAGGCGGAGGAGGGAGCCGACGCGGAGCGTCGGCGACCGACGACAACCTGGGGGTCCCCCAGATCGGAAGAGCAACGTGAAGGGAAAGAA
>NZ_JBSFTP010000112.1:0-14994 GCF_053591315.1 Streptomyces sp. NPDC003042 | reverse complement strand
TTGGACGGGTCCTTGCCGGAGAAGGCGCCGCCGCCGTGGCGGGCCATGCCACCGTACGTGTCGATGATGATCTTGCGGCCGGTCAGACCCGCGTCACCCATCGGGCCGCCGATCTCGAAGCGCCCGGTCGGGTTCACCAGCAGCCGGTAGCCCTCGGTGTCCAGCTTGATGCCGTCCTCGACGAGCTGCGCCAGCACGTGCTCGACGACGAACTCGCGGATGTCGGGAGCGAGCAGCGAGTCCAGGTCGATGTCCGCGGCGTGCTGCGAGGACACGACGACCGTGTCCAGGCGCACGGCCTTGTCGCCGTCGTACTCGATGGTGACCTGGGTCTTGCCGTCGGGGCGCAGGTACGGGATCGTCCCGTTCTTGCGGACCTCGGACAGGCGGCGCGAGAGCCGGTGCGCGATGTGGATCGGGAGCGGCATCAGCTCGGGCGTCTCGTCGCAGGCGTAGCCGAACATCAGGCCCTGGTCGCCCGCGCCCTGCTTGTCGAGCTCGTCCTCATCGCCCTCGACGCGCTTCTCGTAGGCGGTGTCGACGCCCTGCGCGATGTCCGGGGACTGGGCACCGATGGACACCGACACGCCACAGGAGGCGCCGTCGAAGCCCTTCTTCGAGGAGTCGTAGCCGATCTCGAGGATCTTGTCGCGTACGAGCTGGGCGATCGGCGCGTACGCCTTCGTCGTCACCTCGCCCGCGATGTGCACGAGACCGGTGGTGATGAGGGTCTCCACGGCCACACGCGAGGTCGGGTCCTCGGTGAGGAGCGCGTCGAGGATCGTGTCGCTGATCTGGTCAGCGATCTTGTCGGGGTGACCCTCGGTCACGGACTCCGAGGTAAACAGGCGACGGGACACAACGCTCCCTGGGGTTGCAGCGGCTGCTGGCTGATCATGGGCGGAACCACACCGGGGGCTGCGCCCGATCACGTTCCAGGGGCAGTTTATCGGTCGCGACCCCTCACCGGACCACCCGTCTCGCCTTATGGGAGCCGTGTGACCTGCGACACTCCATTCTGGCGTACGGGACCGCCGCCGAGAAGGGCGGCACTCAGGCGTGTCGGGGCTCACTGCGCGGTGCGAGTCGCGAGGCCACCTGGTCCCAAATGACCTCGGCCAGCGCTTCCTTCGGACCATAGGGCACTGGCGTCTCACTGCCGTCGGAGGCCAGGACGACCGCCTCGTTCTCCTCCGAACCGAAGGTCTTGGCCTCGCCCACCTCGTTGACCACGAGCAGGTCGCAGCCCTTGCGCAGGAGCTTGGCCCGGCCGTTGGCGAGTACGTCGTCGGTCTCGGCGGCGAAGCCGACCACGACCTGCCCCTCGCGGGCGCGGTCGGCGGAGATCTCCGCGAGGACGTCGGGATTGCGGACGAGGGCCACCGGTTCCGGGTCCTGGCCGTCCTTCTTCTTGATCTTGCCGTCGGCGTAGCGGGCCGGCCGGAAGTCGGCCACGGCCGCGGCCATCACCACGGCGTCGGCGTCCGCGGCCGCCTTCAGCACCGCCTCCCGCAGTTGCAGGGCCGTGCCCACCCGTACGACGTCGGCCCCCGCCGGGTCGGCCAGCGCGGTGTTCGCGGCGATCAGGGTGACCCTGGCCCCGCGCGCGACGGCGGTGCGGGCGAGCGCGTAGCCCTGCTTGCCGGAGGAGCGGTTGCCGAGGAAGCGGACCGGGTCCAGGGGTTCGCGCGTACCGCCGGCGCTGATGACCACGTGCCGCCCGACCAGATCCGGCTCGCCGGTGCCGCTCGCCCGGCCGTGCCCGCCGAGACCGTGCCTCCTCAAGATATGGCGGCAGACCTCGAAGATCTCGTCGGGGTCGGGGAGCCGCCCCTTGCCGGTGTCCGCGCCGGTGAGCCGGCCGACGGCGGGCTCGATGACGACGGCGCCGCGCCGGCGCAGCGTGGCGACGTTCTCCTGGGTGGCGGGGTGCTCCCACATCTCGGTGTGCATCGCGGGTGCGAAGACCACCGGACAGCGGGCCGTGAGCAGCGTGTTCGTGAGCAGGTCGTCGGCCAGTCCGTGGGCAGCCTTGGCCAGCAGGTCCGCGGTGGCCGGGGCGACGACGACGAGGTCGGCCGACTGGCCGATGCGTACGTGCGGCACCTCGTCGACGCTCTCCCAGACCTCGGTGGAGGCCGGCTTCCCGGACAGCGCGGCCCAAGTGGCCTCGCCGACGAAGTTCAGCGATGCCGCCGTGGGCACCACGCGTACGTCGTGCCCCGACTCGGTCAGTCGGCGCAGCAGCTCGCAGGCCTTGTACGCGGCGATTCCGCCGCTGACGCCCAGCACGACCTTCGGCTTACCCACCACGTACTCCCCTTCAGGATCCATCTGTCCGCCTATGACACACCACAGGCCCGGCAGATGTTCTGCCGGGCCTGTGGTGAAAGGATTTCTCTGTGCCTTACTGAGCCGGGGCCTCGATGGCCTCGGAGGTCAGCAGACCCGCGTTGATCTCGCGCAGCGCGATCGAAAGCGGCTTCTCGTGGACGTGGGTGTCCACCAGCGGGCCGACGTACTCCAGCAGGCCCTCGCCCAGCTGGGAGTAGTACGCGTTGATCTGACGCGCGCGCTTGGCCGCGTAGATCACGAGACTGTACTTCGAGTCAGTAGCCTCGAGCAGCTCGTCGATCGGCGGGTTGATGATGCCCTCGGGCGCAGTGATGGAAGAGGACACGCTCTACCTTCCGAAGATGGGTGAAAGTTCAGGCATCGATCGACATGACATCGATCAACGATCAAACAACTTTCATCAAGGCTAGCAGCTCACGCGCTACGTCCTCGACGGAGGTGTTGACCAGGGTGATGTCGAACTCGGACTCGGCAGCGAGTTCGATCTTGGCGGTGTCCAGCCGGCGCTCGACGACCTCGGGCGATTCGGTACCGCGGCCGGTCAGGCGGCGGACCAGTTCGTCCCAGCTCGGAGGAGCGAGAAAGACCAGCTGGGCGTCGGACATGGACGCACGGACCAGCCGGGCGCCCTGGAGGTCGATCTCCAGCAGCACCGGCTCGCCGTTGCCCAGGCGTTCCAGTACCGCGCCGCGCGGTGTGCCGTAGCGGTTGCCCGCGAATTCGGCCCACTCCAGCAGCTCGCCATTGGCGATCAGCTTGTCGAACTCGTCGTCGTTGACGAAGAAGTAGTGGGTTCCGTGTCGCTCACCAGGCCGCGGCTTGCGGGTGGTGGCCGACACCGAAAGCCATACCTCGGGGTGGACCTTGCGCATATGCGCGACGACCGTGCTCTTGCCGACCCCCGAAGGGCCGGAGAGCACGGTCAGCCGCGGACGAACCTCTGCTGCCATAGAGCGATTATCCAGGTTCTCAGGACTGCCTGAGAACGCCGGGAGCACTTCGGGCGGCGCCTCAGGCGCCGCTACCGCCGAACTCGCGCTCCAGAGAGGCGATCTGGTTGGAACCGAGACCTCGGACACGCCGGGACTCGGAGATGCCGAGGCGCTCCATGATCTGCTTGGCGCGGACCTTGCCGACGCCGGGCAGCGACTCCAGAAGGGCGGAGACCTTCATCTTGCCGATGACGTCGTTCTCCTGACCCGTCTTGATGACGTCATGGAGGGAGGCGCCGGAGTGCTTGAGTCGATTCTTCACCTCGGCCCGCTCCCGGCGAGCCGCGGCGGCCTTTTCGAGCGCTGCTGCGCGCTGTTCAGGGGTAAGGGGCGGAAGAGCCACGCCTACGTCACCTCGGATGTCGAACTGTCGGATACGGACCGGCGCGAGCCCGAAGGCACCACGCCAGGCGAGGTCCCGAACAGCGGTGGTACTCGTTCGCTGTTCGTTCACTCTGGTCGGAGACTAGCGTCCAAGGCCGCTCCAGTCAGCGAGAACGGACGAAAAGTCCTGGTCAGCCTCCACTGAACCGTACATCACGGACAAACTACCCCGGTTTTGTCCGGGGAAAGACGTTCGAATTCCGTCAGGCCGTCCCCCGCGCCCGTCCGACGGCGTCGCTGAACGGCGGCTACGCGGACACGGCGGCGCGGATCTCGTCCGCGAACCGCTTCGCCGACGCGCGCAGCGCGGCCGCGTCCGGGCCATGCTTGAGGACACCGCGCGACACGTTCGGGACGACGTTGCGCACGGCCGAGCCGAAGACCCCCGGCAGATCGGCCGCGGTGGCGCCCTGCGCGCCGATGCCCGGAGCGAGCAGGGGGCCGTTGATGTCCAGGTCGAAGGTGGACAGGTCGCCGAGCGTCGCGCCGACCACCGCACCGAAGGAGCCCATCGGAGAGGCACCCGCGTTCTCCGCCGCCAGGTGCGCCAGCATCGTCGCGCCGATGCTCCGGCCGTCCTCGCGCAGCGCCCGCTGGACTTCCGCGCCCTCCGGGTTCGAGGTGAGGGCCAGCACGAACAGGCCCGCGCCCGACTCCCGCGCCAGGTCCACCGCCGGCTTCAGCGAGCCGTAGCCCAGGTACGGGGAGACCGTCAGCGCGTCCGAGAACAGCGGCGAGGACGGGTCCAGGAAGGCCGAGGCGTACGCGGCCATCGTCGAGCCGATGTCGCCGCGCTTGGCGTCCATCACGACCAGCGTGCCCGCGGCCCGCGCGTCGGCCACGGTGCGCTCCAGCACGGCGACGCCGCGCGAGCCGAACCGCTCGAAGAAGGCGGCCTGCGGCTTGAAGACCGCGACCTCCTCCGCCAGGGCCTCCACGACGGTGCGGGAGAAGCGCTCCAGGCCCTCGATGTCGTCCTTCAGGCCCCACTGGGCCAGCAGGGCGGCGTGCGGGTCGATGCCGACGCACAGCGGCCCGCGCGCGTCCATGGCGGAGCGCAGACGGGTGCCGAAGGGGGTCACGGGGCTGAGGTGGCTGACCGGGCTCACAGGGCGGCCTTTCGGGTCTCGGCGCCCACCGCTTCCGCGAGGGTCGCGTACGGGCTGGCGGCCAGGCGCGCGGCCAGGCCCTTGTGGAGGGAGCGGGCGTAGAACGGGCCCTCGTAGATGAAGGCGCTGTAGCCCTGGATCAGGGTGGCGCCCGCCAGGATGCGCTGCCAGGCGTCCTCGGCGTTCTCGATGCCCCCGACGCCCACGAGGACCAGACGGTCCCCCACACGGGCGTACAGGCGGCGCAGGACCTCCAGGGAGCGCTCCTTGACGGGGGCGCCGGACAGGCCGCCGGTCTCCTTCACCAGGGACGGGCCGGACTTCAGGCCCAGGCCCTCGCGCGCGATCGTGGTGTTGGTGGCGATGATGCCGTCCAGGCCCAGTTCCAGCGCCAGGTCGGCGACCGCGTCGACGTCCTCGTCGGCCAGGTCCGGGGCGATCTTGACGAGCAGCGGGACCCGGCGGTCGGTGACCACGCGGTCCGCGGCTTCCCGTACGGCGGTCAGCAGCGGGCGCAGGGACTCGGTCGCCTGGAGGTTGCGGAGCCCGGGGGTGTTGGGCGAGGAGACGTTCACGACGAGGTAGTCCGCGTGGCGGGCGAGGCGTTCGGTGGAGGCGACGTAGTCCGCCACCGCCTCCTCCTCCGGGACGACCTTCGTCTTGCCGATGTTGACGCCGACGACGGTCCGGAAGACTTCCTTGCGGGCGGCCAGGCGCTCCGCGACGGCCGCCGAGCCCTCGTTGTTGAAGCCCATGCGGTTGATCAGCGCGCGGTCCGGCACGAGCCGGAAGAGGCGCTTCTTCGGGTTGCCGGGCTGCGCCTCGGCCGTGACCGTGCCGATCTCGACGTGGTCGAAGCCGAGCATCGACATGCCGTCGATGGCGACGGCGTTCTTGTCGAAGCCCGCCGCGAGCCCGAAGGGGCCGTGCATCCGCAGGCCGAGGGCCTCCGTGCGCAGTTCCTTGTGGCGGGGGGCGAGGACGGCCGCGACGAAGGTACGCAGCACCGGAGTACGGGCCGCGAGACGGATCCAGCGGAAGGCCAGGTAGTGGGCCTGCTCCGGGTCCATCCGCTTGAAGACCAGGTTGAAGAACAGTTTGTACATCAGTTTGAAGATCCCTCTGCGCTCATGAAGAGGGGGACACCCGTCGCGAAACCGGTGTCCCCCTCCCCTTCTACGGGCTGTACGCCTGCTCTTTACAGCACTGCCTAGTCGCGGGCCGCCGTCAGACGCTGCGCGTGCTCCTGGAGGGAGCAGACGCCCACGTCGCCTCCCTTGAGCGCGTCGATGCCCTGCACGGCCGCGGCGAGCGCCTGGACCGTGGTCAGGCACGGGACGCCGCGCGCCACGGCCGCCGTGCGGATCTCGTAGCCGTCGAGGCGGCCGCCGGTGCCGTACGGGGTGTTGACGATCAGCTCGACCTGACCGTCGTGGATCAGCTGGACGATGGTCTTCTCGCCGCCCGGGCCCTCGCCCTCGCTGAGCTTGCGCACGACGGTGGCGTTGATGCCGTTGCGGCGCAGCACCTCGGCGGTGCCCGAGGTGGCGAGCAGTTCGAAGCCGTGGGCGACGAGCTCGCGCGCCGGGAAGATCATCGAGCGCTTGTCGCGGTTGGCGACGGAGATGAACGCGCGGCCCTTGGTCGGCAGCGGGCCGTAGGCGCCGGCCTGGGACTTGGCGTACGCCGTGCCGAAGACGGAGTCGATGCCCATGACCTCGCCGGTGGAGCGCATCTCCGGGCCGAGGACGGTGTCGACGCCGCGGCCGTGGATGTCGCGGAAGCGCGACCACGGCATGACGGCCTCCTTGACGGAGATCGGCCCGTCGAGCGGCAGGGTTCCGCCGTCGCCGGTCTTCGGGAGCATGCCCTCGGCGCGCAGCTCGGCGATGGTGGTGCCGAGCGAGATGCGCGCGGCGGCCTTCGCGAGCGGGACGGCGGTCGCCTTCGAGGTGAAGGGAACGGTCCGGGAGGCGCGCGGGTTGGCCTCCAGGACGTAGAGGATGTCACCCGCCATCGCGAACTGGATGTTGATCAGGCCGCGGACGCCGACGCCCTTGGCGATGGCCTCGGTGGAGGCGCGCAGGCGCTTGATGTCGTAGCCGCCGAGGGTGATCGGGGGCAGGGCGCAGGCGGAGTCGCCGGAGTGGATGCCGGCTTCCTCGATGTGCTCCATGACGCCGCCGAGGTAGAGCTCGGTGCCGTCGTAGAGGGCGTCGACGTCGATCTCGATCGCGTCGTCGAGGAAGCGGTCGACCAGGACCGGCCGGGTGGGGCTGATCTCGGTGGACTCGGCGATGTACGACTCCAGGCGGGTCTCGTCGTAGACGATCTCCATGCCGCGGCCGCCGAGCACGTAGGACGGGCGGACGAGGACCGGGTACCCGATCTCGTCGGCGATGGCCTTCGCACCCGGGAAGGTGGTGGCGGTGCCGTGCTTGGGGGCGGGCAGTCCGGCGTCGGCGAGGACCTGCCCGAAGGCGCCGCGGTCCTCGGCGGCGTGGATGGCCTCGGGCGGGGTGCCGACGACGGGGACGCCGTTGTCCTTGAGTGCCTGGGCGAGACCGAGGGGGGTCTGGCCGCCGAGCTGGACGATGACGCCGGCGATGGGGCCCGCCAGGGTCTCGGCGTGGACGATCTCCAGCACGTCTTCGAGCGTCAGCGGCTCGAAGTACAGGCGGTCGGAGGTGTCGTAGTCCGTGGAGACGGTCTCGGGGTTGCAGTTGACCATCACGGTCTCGTAGCCGGCGTCGCTGAGGGCGAAGGAGGCGTGGACGCAGGAGTAGTCGAACTCGATGCCCTGGCCGATGCGGTTCGGGCCGGAGCCCAGGATGATGACCGCGGGCTTCTCGCGCGGGGCGACCTCGGACTCCTCGTCGTAGGACGAGTAGAAGTACGGGGTGTTGGCGGCGAACTCGGCGGCGCAGGTGTCGACCGTCTTGTAGACGGGGCGGACGCCCAGCGCGTGGCGGACCTCGCGGACGACGTCCTCGCGCAGGCCCCGGATCTCGGCGATCTGGACGTCGGAGAAGCCGTGGCGCTTGGCCTCGGCGAGCAGCTCGGGGTCGAGCTTCTCGGCGGCGGCCAGGTCGTCCGCGATCTCCTTGATCAGGAAGAGCTGGTCGACGAACCAGGGGTCGATCTTCGTGGACTCGAAGACCTCTTCCTGGGTGGCGCCGGCGCGGATGGCCTGCATGACGGTGTTGATGCGGCCGTCGGTGGGACGCGCGGCGGCGGCGAGGAGCTCGTCCTTCTCGCCGGGCTCGCCGACGAAGGTGAACTGCGAGCCCTTCTTCTCCAGGGAGCGCAGGGCCTTCTGGAGCGCTTCGGTGAAGTTGCGGCCGATGGCCATGGCCTCGCCCACCGACTTCATGGTGGTGGTGAGGGTGGAGTCGGCGAGCGGGAACTTCTCGAAGGCGAAGCGCGGGGCCTTGACGACGACGTAGTCGAGGGACGGCTCGAAGGAGGCCGGCGTCTTCTCGGTGATGTCGTTGGGGACCTCGTCGAGCGTGTAGCCGATGGCCAGCTTGGCGGCGATCTTGGCGATCGGGAAGCCGGTGGCCTTCGACGCGAGGGCCGAGGAGCGCGAGACGCGCGGGTTCATCTCGATGACGATGACGCGGCCGTCGACCGGGTCGATCGCGAACTGGATGTTGCAGCCGCCGGTGTCGACGCCGACCTCGCGGATGATCGCGATGCCGATGTCGCGCAGCCGCTGGTACTCGCGGTCGGTGAGCGTCATCGACGGGGCGACGGTGATCGAGTCGCCGGTGTGGACGCCCATCGGGTCGAAGTTCTCGATGGAGCAGACGACGACGACGTTGTCCTTGGTGTCGCGCATCAGCTCCAGCTCGTACTCCTTCCAGCCGAGGATGGACTCCTCCAGGAGCACCTCGGTGGTCGGGGAGAGCGTGAGGCCCTGGCCGGCGATGCGGCGCAGCTCTTCCTCGTCGTGGGCGAAGCCGGAGCCGGCGCCGCCCATCGTGAAGGAGGGGCGCACGACGACGGGGTAGCCGCCGAGGATGTCGACGCCCTTGATGACGTCGTCCATCGTGTGGCAGATGACCGAGCGGGCGGACTCGCCGTAGCCGATCTTGGCCTTGACGGCCTCGACGACGCCCTTGAAGAGGTCGCGGTCCTCGCCCTTGTTGATGGCCTCGACATTGGCGCCGATGAGCTCGACGCCGTACTTCTCCAGCACACCCTGCTCGTGCATGGAGATGGCGGTGTTCAGCGCGGTCTGGCCGCCGAGGGTCGGGAGCAGCGCGTCGGGGCGCTCCTTCGCGATGATCTTCTCGACGAACTCGGGGGTGATCGGCTCGACGTACGTGGCGTCGGCGATCTCCGGGTCGGTCATGATCGTCGCGGGGTTGGAGTTCACCAGGATGACGCGCAGGCCCTCGGCCTTGAGGACGCGGCAGGCCTGGGTGCCGGAGTAGTCGAACTCGGCGGCCTGGCCGATGACGATCGGGCCGGAGCCGATGACCAGGACGGACTGGATATCGGTGCGCTTAGGCACGATCGGCCTCCATCTGGGCGGTTTCCATCAAAGACGTGAAGCGGTCGAAGAGGTACGCGGCGTCGTGCGGGCCGGCAGCCGCCTCGGGGTGGTACTGGACGCTGAAGGCCGGCTGGTCGAGCAGCTGGAGGCCTTCGACGACCTGGTCGTTCAGGCAGACGTGGGAGACCTCGGCGCGGCCGTAGGCGGTCTCGGAGATCTTGTCGAGGGGCGCGTCGACGGCGAAGCCGTGGTTGTGCGCGGTGACCTCGACCTTGCCGGTGGTGCGGTCCTGCACCGGCTGGTTGATGCCGCGGTGGCCGTACTTCAGCTTGTACGTGCCGAAGCCGAGCGCGCGGCCGAGGATCTGGTTGCCGAAGCAGATGCCGAAGAGCGGGGTCTTGCGCTCCAGGACGCCCCGCATGACGGCGACGGGGCCGTCGGCGGTGGCCGGGTCGCCCGGGCCGTTGGAGAAGAAGACGCCGTCCGGCTGGACCGCGTAGACGTCCTCGACGGTGGCGGTGGCGGGCAGCACGTGCACCTCGATGCCGCGCTCGGCCATCCGGTGCGGGGTCATGCCCTTGATGCCGAGGTCCACGGCGGCGACGGTGAACTTCTTCTCACCGATCGCGGGGACGACGTAGGCCTCCTTGGTGGCGACCTCGGCGGCGAGGTTCGCGCCCTTCATCTGCGGGGCCTGCCGTACGCGGGCGAGCAGCGCGCCGTCGGCCGTGATCGAAGCTCCGGAGAAGATGCCGACGCGCATGGCGCCGCGCTCGCGCAGGTGGCGGGTCAGGGCGCGGGTGTCGATGCCGGAGATCCCGACGACGCCCTGCGTGAGCAGCTCCTCGTCCAGCGAGCGCTGCGAGCGCCAGTTGGAGGGGACGCGGGCGGGGTCGCGCACGACGTACCCGGCCACCCAGATGCGGGAGGACTCGGGGTCTTCGTCGTTGACGCCGGTGTTGCCCACGTGCGGGGCGGTCATCACGACGACCTGCCGGTGGTACGACGGGTCGGTGAGGGTCTCCTGGTATCCGGTCATGCCGGTGGAGAACACGGCCTCGCCGAAGGTCTCCCCCACAGCGCCGTAGGCACGGCCGCGGAAGATCCGACCGTCCTCCAGGACGAGTACGGCGGGAGCTTTGGCTGCTCCCCTGGTGGAGGTCGTCATCGTGCGGCGCCTTCCGTGGTGGTGGATGAGTTCATGAGGTTGACTGCTTCGACCCAGGCGGCGTGTTCGGCCGCGCGGTCGGAGCGGAATCCGGAGTCGATCAGCTTGTCGCCGTGCGCCCAGGTGACGACGAGCAGACCGCCCTCGGTGAGTACCTTGCCCGCGATTCCCTTGTCGAGGCGGGCGCCGCGCAGTTGCGCGGCCGGTACGAAGAAGTCGGTGGCCCCCGGACGGACCACGTCGAGGCCCGCGTCGGTGAGCGTGAGCTCGACCCGGCTGCGGACGCCCAGACCGTGGGCGACGATCCGGTCGAGCCACTGCCCGGCGGTGGTGGACCCGTGGTAGCGGCCGGTCAGGGCCAGCCGGTGCTCGGGGAGGCCGTCGGGGGCGGCGGGCAGCTCCGGCAGGTCGTTCTGCAGAGCGCCGCGCCATTTCCAGCCCTGGCGCATCAGCCAGTACACGAACGCGATGAAGACGACCAGACCGATCACCCACGCGATGCGTGCGCCGAACTCGGTCACCTCGGCCGACTGTCGTTCGGCGGCCTCGGCGGCCAGTTGGATTACTGCAGGTGTCACGCCAGTTTCCCGTCCACGACCGTTGCCCGGCCCCGCAGGAAGGTGTGAGTGACGCGACCCGGCAGCTCACGGCCCTCGTAAGGCGTGTTGCGGCTGCGGGAGGCGAAGTGTGCGGGGTCCACGACACCACGGTACGAGGTATCGACCAAGGTCAGGTTCGCGGGTTCACCTGCCGAGACGGGACGGCCGTGGGCCGCCAGGCCGCCGATACGGGCCGGGGCGAAGGACATCCGCTCCGCGACGCCCGCCCAGTCGAGCAGTCCGGTCTCCACCATCGTCTGCTGGACGACGGAGAGCGCGGTCTCCAGGCCCACCATGCCCATCGCGGCCGCGGCCCACTCGCAGTCCTTGTCCTCGTGCGGGTGCGGGGCGTGGTCGGTGGCGACGATGTCGATGGTGCCGTCGGCGAGCGCCTCGCGCAGGGCCAGCACGTCGCGCTCGGTGCGCAGCGGCGGGTTGACCTTGTAGACCGCGTTGTACGAGCGGACGAGCTCGTCGGTGAGGAGGAGGTGGTGCGGGGTGACCTCGGCGGTGACGTCGATGCCGCGGGACTTGGCCCAGCGGACGATCTCGACGGAGCCGGCGGTGGAGAGGTGGCAGATGTGCACGCGGGAGCCGACGTGCTCGGCGAGGAGGACGTCGCGGGCGATGATCGACTCCTCGGCGACGGCCGGCCAGCCGCCGAGACCGAGTTCGGCGGAGACGACGCCCTCGTTCATCTGCGCGCCCTCGGTCAGGCGGGGCTCCTGGGCGTGCTGGGCGACGACGCCGCCGAAGGCCTTCACGTACTCCAGGGCGCGGCGCATGATCACGGCGTCGTCGACGCACTTGCCGTCGTCGGAGAAGACGGTGACGCGGGCGGCTGAGTCGTGCATGGCGCCCAGCTCGGCGAGCTGCTTGCCCTCCAGGCCGACGGTGACGGCGCCGATGGGCTGCACGTCGCAGTAGCCGGACTCCTTGCCCAGGCGCCACACCTGCTCGACGACGCCGGCGGTGTCGGCGACCGGGAAGGTGTTCGCCATGGCGAAGACGGCGGTGTAGCCGCCGGAGGCAGCCGCGCGGGTGCCGGTGAGGACGGTCTCGCTGTCCTCACGGCCGGGCTCGCGCAGGTGGGTGTGGAGGTCGACGAGGCCGGGGAGGAGGGTCTGCCCCTCGGCCTCGATGACGGTGGCGTCGCCGGCTTCGAGGTTCGTGCCGACCTCCGCGATGGTCTCGCCGTCGATCAGGACGTCCTGCGCCTCGCCACCGAGTACCTTCGCGCCACGGATCAGGATCTTGCTCATCTTTACTGGTTCTCCTCGGTGCGCGCGGCGGGGGTGGTGGCGACGGCGGGCTCGGATCCGCCGAGCAGCAGGTACAGGACGGCCATCCGGGTGGACACGCCGTTGGCGACCTGCTCGACGGCCGTGCAGCGGTCGGAGTCGGCTACCTCGGCGGTGATCTCCATGCCGCGGTTCATCGGGCCGGGGTGCATGACGATGGCGTGCTCGGGCATCTTCGCCATGCGCTCGCCGTTCAGCCCGTAGCGGCGGGAGTACTCGCGCTCGGTCGGGAAGAAGGCGGCGTTCATGCGTTCGCGCTGCACACGCAGCATCATGACCGCGTCGGACTTCGGCAGCACCTCGTCGAGGTGGTACGAGACCTCGCAGGGCCAGCTCTCGACGCCGATCGGGACCAGCGTGGGCGGGGCCACGACGGTGACCTCGGCGCCGAGGGTGTGCAGCAGCTGCACGTTGGAGCGGGCGACCCGGCTGTGCAGGACGTCGCCCACGATGGTGATGCGGCGGCCTGCGAGGTCCTTGCCGAGCCCGGCGTCCCGGCCGACCAGGCGGCGGCGCATGGTGAAGGCGTCGAGCAGGGCCTGGGTGGGGTGTTCGTGGGTGCCGTCCCCGGCGTTGACCACGGCGGAGTCGATCCAGCCGGAGGTCGCGAGCCGGTAGGGGGCGCCGGAGGCGTGGTGGCGGATGACGACCGCGTCGGCGCCCATGGCCTCCAGGGTCAGCGCGGTGTCCTTCAGGGATTCGCCCTTGGAGACCGAGGAGCCCTTGGCGGAGAAGTTGATGACGTCGGCGGACAGCCGCTTGGCGGCCGCTTCGAAGGAGATCCGGGTGCGGGTGGAGTCCTCGAAGAAGAGGTTGACGACGGTGAGGCCGCGCAGGGTGGGCAGCTTCTTGATCGGCCGGTCCGCGACACGGGCCATCTCCTCGGCGGTGTCGAGGATCAGGACGGCGTCGTCGCGCGTGAGATCGGCGGCCGAGATGAGGTGGCGCTTCATCTGGATGGCTCCGTAGGTCGGGAGGGCGGCTGTCAGGCAGGCTGACGGGCTGGGCGGTGCGGGCAGGGCGGACTCCGGCGCGGACCCCGCAGGGGGGGTCCGGCACCCGGGTAGGGCTACTGCCCGGCTGCCTGGGCGGTCCGCTGGCCGAGCAGTACGGCGTCTCGGCCGTCCTCCTCCTGGAGCTGGACCTTGACGGTCTCCCGCAGCGAGGTGGGGAGGTTCTTGCCTACGTAGTCGGCGCGGATCGGCAGTTCGCGGTGGCCCCGGTCGACGAGGACCGCGAGCTGCACGGCGCGGGGCCGGCCGAGGGCGCCGAGCGCGTCGAGGGCGGCCCGGATGGTGCGGCCGGAGAAGAGCACGTCGTCGACGAGGACCACGAGACGGCCGTCGATGTCGTCGCCGGGGATCTCGGTGCGGCCGATGGCCCGGGCGGGCTTCAGGCGCAGGTCGTCGCGGTACATGGTGATGTCGAGGGAGCCGACCGGAATCTTCGATCCGGTGATCTCTTCGAGCTTGGCGGCCAGCCGGCGGGCAAGGTACACACCGCGGGTGGGAATGCCGAGGAGCACCACGTCGTCGGCGCCCTTGGCGCGTTCGACGATCTCGTGGGCGATACGGGTCAGGACCCGGGCGATGTCCTGCGCCTCCAGTACGGGGCGCATCGCTTCGCCGGCCTCTGAAAGCTGGAAAGTCTGGCTGTCCATGAAAAGGACCTCCTTCTCCGCCTCACGGGACGGACCTTAAAGGACGTCTGAATTACGCGCTCCACGGTACCAGGGGGACGTCCGGTCCCCCGCATCGGGAGCGGGCGCGGGCCCTCGTAAGTGGGGGTTGAAGACCATTCGGCTTGACGCATCCACGTAACGCTGCGTAACCTCACAGTGAGTTACCAGCCGCGCGGCGGAGCCGCACGTGGGCCATGTCGTCACGTGGTCCATGTCGTCACAGCGTCCATGTCGTCACAGCGTCACAGCGTCCGGGAGCGTTATGTCCAGCGAATACGCCAAACAGCTCGGGGCCAAGCTCCGCGCCATCCGCACCCAGCAGGGCCTTTCCCTCCACGGTGTCGAGGAGAAGTCCCAGGGCCGGTGGAAGGCCGTGGTGGTCGGCTCCTACGAGCGCGGAGACCGCGCCGTGACCGTCCAGCGCCTCGCCGAGCTGGCGGACTTCTACGGGGTTCCGGTGCAGGAGCTGCTGCCGGGCACCACGCCCGGCGGAGCGGCCGAGCCGCCGCCGAAGCTGCGCCTCGACCTGGAGCGCCTGGCGGGCGTGCCCGCCGAGAAGGCCGGCCCGCTCCAGCGGTACGCCGCGACGATCCAGAGTCAGCGCGGCGACTACAACGGCAAGGTGCTGTCGATCCGTCAGGACGACCTGCGCACCCTGGCCGTCATCTACGACCAGTCCCCCTCGGTCCTGACCGAGCAGCTGATCAGCTGGGGCGTGCTGGACGCGGATGCCCGTCGTGCGGTGGCGCACGAGGACATCTAGTCCCGAGCGGCCAAGCCCAGCAGAAACGTCCCGGCGGGTGCCGGGAGCCCAACGAGGCCGACGCGCCCAGCGCCTTCCGCGTCTCCCTCCCGGGCGCCGACTGGACGAGGGCGGAGAGCGATCAGTGGCTGTCGACGGGCT
>NZ_JBSFTP010000111.1:0-15991 GCF_053591315.1 Streptomyces sp. NPDC003042 | reverse complement strand
GGGCTTTCGTTCTGTTCTTGCGTTTCCGACTCTACCAGAGTCAGTCCCGCTTGCTTTCCAGGTGCTTCGCTTTCGCGTTTTCCCTTTCCGGCGATTCCGACTCTATCAGATCCTTTCGGGCCTGACTGCCAGTCAGCGGCCTCCCGCGAAGCGGAAGTTGTTACTGCGACTTCCAGGCCGTTGGGCCCTTCCGGCGAGTGAGACAGTAGCGGATTCCCTGCCCTCGATGCCAATCGGGGGCTGCGTCCTGGAACGCGGATTCCTCATTCGCAAATACGCATGAAAACGAGACGACAGCATGCGTCGTTCGTTCGAATGTGTAGTGCGGAATGGCTGTCCGGGGACCGACCCGGGGGTCGGAGCTCACTGCGGACAACTCGAAGAACCTTACGGATCGGGTACATCTGTGTCAACCCTCGGCTGACCGGGCCGGTTCCGGGGGGTGCGAGAACTTCACCGCCTCCTCGTCCCGCGCGAGTTACGCTGCTCGGCATGACAACGCATGCGCTCACGTCCAGCCTTCGCTGGTGGGCCGCCTGACGGCGGCCGACCTTCACGCGAGCACGCATGCGCTCACGGCCGCCGCTACGGCGGCCGTCTCTGTTTCTCCCCCTCCCGGGAGTGGCTCGGTCGCCCGGCGCGGTGGCTCCGACAGCCACACCGACACGGACACGGGCAGGGAGAACGACATGACGAGGATCTTCAGCGGGGTCAAGCCGACCGGGCATCTGACGCTGGGCAACTACCTCGGGGCGGTACGGCAGTGGGTCGCCGCCGATCAGGAGCCGGACGAGGCGCTCTTCTGCGTCGTGGACCTGCACGCGCTGACCGTGGAGCACGATCCGGCACGGGTGCGGCGGCTCAGCAGGCAGGCGGCGACGCTGCTGCTCGCCGCAGGACTGGATCCGCGGCGGTGCACGCTGTTCGTGCAGAGCCACGTGGACGAGCACACGCGGCTGGCCTACCTGCTGGAGTGCACCGCCACCGACGGGGAGCTGCGGCGGATGATCCAGTACCGGGAGAAGGCTGCGAAGGCGCAGGGCGCGGGAGCAGGCGTACGGCTGTCGCTGCTCACTTATCCCGTACTGATGGCCGCCGACATCCTGGCGTACCGGACGGACGAGGTGCCGGTCGGGGAGGACCAGCGGCAGCACGTGGAGCTGACCCGGGATCTGGCGGTGCGGTTCAACCAGCGGTACGGGTACACCTTCACCGTGCCCCGGGCGACGCATCCGGCGGTGGCCGCGCGGGTCATGGACCTCCAGGAGCCCACGTCGAAGATGGGGAAGTCGCATGAGAACGGCGCGGGGATCGTCTATCTGCTCGACGAGCCGGCCGTGATCACCAAGAAGGTGATGCGGGCCGTGACCGACAGCGGGGGCGACGGGGTCGTCTACGACCGGGCCGCGCGGCCGGGGGTGGCGAACCTGCTGGACATCCTGGCCGCCTGCACGGGCGGGGAGCCCGGCGCGCTCGCCGAGGGGTACGGCGGTTACGGGGCGTTGAAGCGGGACGTCGCCGAGGCGGTGGTGGAGCTGCTCCGGCCGCTCAGGGAGCGGCACGCGGAGCTGGCGGCCGATCCGGCGGCGGTGGAGCGGGTGCTGCGGGAGGGGGCCGGGCGGGCGCGGGACCTGGCGCGGCCGGTGGTGGACCGGGCGTACGAGGCCATCGGGCTGCTGGGCAGGTGAGGGGTGGCGGGCCCCCGGGTGCGGGGGCCCGGCGCCGTCAGCTGTTGCCGGAGGCGAGCTCGCGGCTGCGGTCGCGGGCCGCTTCCAGGGCGGCGATCAGGGCCGCTCGTACGCCGTGCTTCTCCAGCTCGACGATGGCGTTGATCGTCGTACCGGCCGGGGAGGTGACGGCCTCGCGGAGTTTGACCGGGTGCTCGCCGCTGTCGCGGAGCATGACGGCGGCGCCGATGGCGGCCTGGACGATGAGGTCGTGGGCCTGGGCGCGGGGCAGGCCGAGGAGGATGCCGGCGTCGGTCATGGCCTCGACGAGGAAGTAGAAGTAGGCGGGGCCGGAGCCGGAGAGGGCGGTGGCCGCGTCCTGCTGGGACTCGGGGACGCGCAGGGTCTTGCCGACGCCGCCGAAGATCTCCTCGGTGTGCAGGAGGTGTTCGGCGGTGGCGTGGCTGCCGGCCGAGATGACGGACATGGCCTCGTCGACGAGGGCGGGGGTGTTCGTCATGACGCGGACGACGGGGGTGCCGGGAGCGAGCCGTTCCTCGAAGTAGGAGGTGGGGATGCCGGCGGCGCCGCTGATGACCAGGCGGTCGGCGGGGACGTGCGGGGCGAGCTCCTCGAGGAGCTTGCCCATGTCCTGCGGCTTGACGGTGAGGATGAGCGTGTCGGCGCGCTTGGCGGCCTCGGCGTTGGTGACGGCCTCGACGCCGTAGCGCGTACGGAGTTCCTCGGCGCGTTCGGCGCGGCGGGCGGTGACGAGGAGCTTCGACGCGGGCCAGCCGGCGCGGATCATGCCGCTGAGCAGTGCTTCACCGATCTTGCCCGTACCGAGGACTGCGACTGTCTGGGTCATGTCCACATCCTCGCACCGGTGGCGGGAGGAGCGGTTGGGTGTCCGGTCCGTGGTCGTCAGGGCGTACGGCGGCGCAGGGTGGCGGCGCCGAGGGCGAGGACGAGCAGGGCGCAGGCGGCGACGACGACGGCGTCCCGGACGAAGTCGGCGGTCATGTCGGTGTGGGTGAGGACCTGGGTCATGCCGTCGACGGCGTAGGACATGGGCAGGACGTTGGAGATCGCCTCCAGGGCGGGCTGCATGGTGTCGCGGGGCGCGAAGAGGCCGCACAGGAGCAGCTGCGGAAAGATCACGGCCGGCATGAACTGGACGGCCTGGAACTCGGAGGCCGCGAAGGCGGAGACGAAGAGGCCGAGGGCGGTGCCGAGGAGGGCGTCGAGCAGGGCGACGAGGAGGAGCAGCCAGGGGGAGCCGACGACGTCGAGGCCGAGGAGCCAGAGGGCGAGGCCGGTGGCGAGTACGGACTGGACGACGGCGACGGCGCCGAAGGCGAGGGCGTAGCCGGCGATGAGGTCGCCTTTGCCCAGGGGCATGGCGAGGAGGCGTTCGAGGGTGCCGGAGGTGCGCTCGCGCAGGGTCGCGATCGAGGTCACGAGGAACATCGTGATGAGGGGGAAGATGCCGAGGAGGCTGGCGCCGATGCTGTCGAAAGTCTGGGGACGCGGGCTGCCGTCGAAGACGTAGCGGAGCAGGGTCAGCATGAGCACGGGGACCAGGAGCATCAGCGCGATGGAGCGCGGGTCGTGGCGCAGTTGGCGCAGGACGCGGGCGGCGGTGGCGAGGGTGCGGGCGCCGTTCATCGGTGGGCCTCCTGGGCGGCTGCGGCGTTGGCCTCGTCGACGAGGCGCAGGAAGCCCTCTTCGACGGTGGCGGAGCCGGTACGGGTGCGCAGGGCGTCGGGGGTGCCCTGGGCGAGGATCCGGCCCTCGCGCATGAGGAGCAGGTCGTGGCAGCGCTCGGCTTCGTCCATGACGTGGGAGGAGATGAGGAGGGTGGCGCCGCGGGTGGCGGCGAGGTCGTGGAAGAGGTTCCACAGGTCGCGGCGCAGGACGGGGTCGAGGCCGACGGTGGGTTCGTCGAGGACGAGCAGTTCGGGGGTGCCGAGGAGGGCGACGGCGAGGGAGACGCGGCTGCGCTGGCCTCCGGAGAGGTTGCCGGCGAGGGCGTCGGCGTGGCGGGTGAGGTCGACGTCGGTGAGGGCGCGGGTGACGGCGTCGGCGCGGCGTTCGGCGGCGGCCCGGCCGGGGTCGAGGACGGCGGCGAAGTAGTCGAGGTTCTGCCGGACGGTGAGGTCGTCGTAGACGGAGGGCGCCTGGGTGACGTAGCCGATGAGGGAGCGCAGCTCGGGGTGGCCGGCGGGGCGGCCGAGGACGTCGAGGGTGCCGGTGACGTGGGCCTGGGTTCCGACGACGGCGCGCATGAGGGTGGATTTTCCGCAGCCGGAGGGGCCGAGGAGGCCGGTGACGCGGCCGCGCGGGACGTCGAAGGCGATGGTGTCGATGACGGTGCGGAGGTGGCGGCCGGGGCCTCGCCGGACGGTCAGGGTGTGGGCGTGGACGGCGGCCGGGACCCTCTCCGGGTGGTCCGACTGGTTATTCATCATGTGATGAATAATGCTCCTGGCGGTGCCGGGGCGTCAACCGGTCGGGCAGGAGAGGTGAGCCTGGGGGCTACTTCTTGCGCTTGGGGCGGCGGGCGGCAGGGTTGCCCGTACGGGAACTGCGGCGGCGGGCGAACTCGGTCACGGCACGTTCGTACTCGGTGCGGCGGAGCCCCTCCCCCGGGGCCTCGACGAGGCAGCGGAGGAAGTACGCGATGAGGGAGCCGATGAAACCGATCGCCTTCAGGCCCTTGAGGGCGGCCTCGTCGGAGGACGGGGCGGGGCGGCGCTTGAAGGAGTCCCACGTCTTGGCGAAGGCGATGGAGCTGGCGATCGCGAAGAGGACCACGACGGAGATGGAGAGGAACGGCCCGACGTTGCCGATCTCCAGGCCCTCGTAGGCGAAGCGCAGGAGGTAGGCCCCGGCGAAGGCACCGGCGAGCGAACCGACGGCCGCGCCGGCGCGGCGCAGGGCGTAGCCGCCGTCGTGCTCCACCCAGGTGGTGCCGAAGAACTTGATCGGCTCGGGCTGCGGCCCGGCGGCCGGCTCGGCGGGGATCTGGTCTCGCTGGTCGTCGCTCACGCCTGCGATTATCCCCCGCCGGGGCCGCCGTACCGGGTGCGTCTCACGTGGCAGACCGGTCGCGGCGGCCGGGTTCCCCGGTCGACAGGTCCGGACGGGCGACGGAGCATGGCAGGGAAGGCACGCCCCGACCGGACGAGAGTACGGAGGGCCCCTGGATGGCTCACACAGCCCGGGGTGACCGCGGGCCCACGGGTCGGCACGCGGTCACGGCACGTGACGTGCGCATCGCGCTCCTCGGCGGTTTCGATCTGTGCATCGGTGACGAACCCGCTGTCATCCCGGCGAGTTCACAGCGTGTCCTGGCGTTCATGGCCCTGTGCAGTCGGGCGGCCGTCCCCCGGGCCCTGATCGCGGGCACCCTCTGGCCGGACGTCCCGGACCACTGCGCCCACGCCAATCTCCGATCCGCCCTGTCCCGGCTACGCGACAACGGCAAACAGGCCCTCGACATCGGCGCCTCGGAGGTACGCCTGGCGCGCGGCGCCGTCGTCGACCTCCAGCACGGCCGCGCGCTGGCCCAGCGCATCCTGGACGCCGCCGGGGCCGAGTTCTGCGACGACCTCGGCCCCGGCATCGCCACGGTCGAGGCCCTCGCCGCCGACCTGCTCCCCGGCTGGTACGACGAATGGGCCCGGCTGGAGGCCGAGCGCTGGCGCGAGCTGCGCCTCCACGCCCTGGAGGCGCTGGCCGAGGCGTTCACGGCGGCCGGGCGCTACGCCGAGGCGGTCGCGGCGGCCCGTACCGCCGTCCACGCCGATCCGCTGCGCGAGAGCGGCTGGTTCTGCCTGATCCGCACGCACGTCGCCGAGGGAAATCCCTCCGCGGCGCTGCACGACTTCCGTGACTACGCGCACCGTCTGGGCACGGAGCTGGGTCTGCGGCCCACTTCCCGGCTGTGCGCGCTGGTCGCGGACCTGCACTCGGTCGCGTAGCGGGGCCGCGTTCCTCGGCACGTCCTGCGCTGCGTTCCTCGGCACGTCCTGCGCTGCCCTGGGCTCAGGAGCGTGCGGAGCGGAACGCGGTGGCGCGTACCTTGTCGTCGCACAGCGCGAAGTTACCGCCGTCGGCCGGCGCCAGCTGCAGTCCACCGCCGCCGACGCCCAGCACGATCGAGGGCGCGACGGAAGGCGTGGCACCGGAGGCGCAGAAGCCGTCCGCCTCCCCGAGAACGGGCGTGAAGGTGAGCTGCGTCGAGGCCCGGCCGCCCACCGCGAGGGTGACCGGACGCGAGTCGCCCTGGCGGGAGACCTTGAGCGGCTTGTTGTTCCCGGGCGATCCCTGCCCGGCGAGGGCCACCGAGGGGAAGCCCTTCAGCACGCACGGCTTCGGCCCGTCGTTGATCACGGTGATCCGCACCCGGTTGGAACCCACGCGCTCCGCGCTGTCCGCGATGAGCTGGTCGGCCTTGCACGCGGGGGCGGGCGCACTCGGGGGGGCCTGCGCCGCGTCGGCGGCCGCCGCCGTTCCCGTCAGCGCGCCCGTCAGGAGCAGCGCGGCCGCGGCCAAGGCCGCGCCGGTGCCTCTCTTCGTGCCGGTCATGGCTTCTCCCTCCACGGAGCCCCCTGGTCGCCTCCAGAGTGGCGGACCCGCCGTGACGGAAACGTGAACGAGACGTGGTGGAGCAGCGGGCGGAGGCTGCCCGTCAGGCGCAGCGGCCGGCGACGTAGCCGTCACTGCCGGTGTTCACGTACGCGTCGGCGACGAAGAGGCCGTTGCCGACGCAGTCCCAGAGGTTCGTCGTCCCGTAGGGGCCGCTGATCCACTCGCCGGGGGTCTGGCAGCGGATCGTCACACTGGCGCCGTAGGCGAGCACCTTCTCGACCGAGTAGTTGGTTCCCGGGCCGCTGCGGACGTTGACCCGATAGCCCGGGGCGACCGGGTAGGTCGGGTACCCGGAACCTGTCGTCAGGCTCTCGACCTGGCTTGAATCGTTCTCAACGGACATACGAAACTCCCCCCTCGGGTGCTGCACTGCGCAACGCGCGCAGGGTAGCAAGCCCTTGGATGTTCGCACGGGCCATCGACTAGGCTCCGGCGGGGGTGGTGAGCGGTGCATTCGCTGCGCGCGGACTACGTGGGGTTCCCGGAGTATGCCGGGCGGTACCGACTCGAGTCCGTCCTCGGATCCGGCGGGATGGGCGTCGTCCATCTGGCCGCCTCCAGCTCGGGGCTGAAACTCGCCGTCAAGGTCGTGCACGCCCAGCACGCCGTGGATCCGGAGTTCCGGGCGCGGTTCCGGCAGGAGGTCGCGGCCGCCCGACGGGTGAGCGGGGCGTTCACCGCGCCCGTCGTCGACGCCGATCCGGATGCCGAGCGGCCGTGGATGGCCACCCTGTTCATCGACGCCCCGACGCTGGCCGAGCGGGTACGGGAACGCGTGCTGGACCCCGTCGAACTGGCCCGCCTCGCGGCCGGACTGGCGGAGGCCCTGCGCGACATCCACCGGGCGGGCGTCGTGCACCGTGACCTCAAGCCCAGCAACGTGCTCATGGCGCCCGACGGGGTACGGGTCATCGACTTCGGCATCTCGCGGCCGGCCGACAGCGATCTGCGCACCGAGACGGGGAAGCTGATCGGGACGCCGCCGTTCATGGCGCCGGAACAGTTCCAGCGGCCCCGGGAGGTCGGGACGGCGGCGGACGTGTTCGCGCTGGGTGCGGTGCTGGTGCACGCGGCGACCGGGCGCGGGCCCTTCGACTCCGACAGCCACTACCTGGTGGCGTACCAGGTCGTGCACAGCGAGCCCGACCTGACCGGGCTGCCGCCGATGCTCGCGCCGATCGTGGCCCGCTGCCTGGCGAAGGATCCGGCCGGGCGGCCCACCGCCGATGCGCTGATCGCCGAGATCCGGACCGTGACGAGCCCGACCGCGGAGGACACCCAGGCCTTCATCCCGCACCCGCGAAGCCCGGCCCCCGTCGAGGAGGTCACGCACCGGCGGGAGTCGATCGCCGACGCGTCCGCACCGCCGCCCGCCGACGCGTCGGCGCCGACGGGCGGCGGAGCCCGGCGGAAAGCGCGGATCGCCGCGGCTGCCGGTGTCGGCCTGCTGGTCGTGGCAGGGGCCGTCGGCGGGTACCTCCGGTTCGGGGCGGCCGGTGAGCCGCCTCCGGGCAAGGCGACGGCCGCGACCGCCCCCGCGTCCCAGGGCTTCGCCCCGTGGGCGGTGTCCCTCGGGGAGCGGGGCACGGCCTGCTCCTGGCAGTCGGGCGCCCTCTACTGCTCGGGGCCCGGCCTGGCTGCCGCCCGCCTCGACCCCGTGAACGGCTCCGTGCTGTGGTCGGTACCGGGGGCCGGCGGGTCGGAGAAGACCGCGGCTCCGCTCCACAGCGCCGGGCTCGTACTCGCGGCGCCGGCGGGCGGCGGACCGCTCCGGGCGCTGGATTCGGCGACCGGCGCGGAACGGTGGCAGCGCACCCTGCCGCCCGGCGCCAAGGTGGTCACCGCCGGAGCACGGGTACTCGTCACCGCGACCGACGGGAAGGCGACCGCGCTGGACGCGGCCACCGGGACCGTGCAGTGGACGAAGCAGGCCGGCGCGGTGGGCTCCCTGTGGTGGCCCGGCCCGGAGCAGCCGGGAGGCGCACAGGTCCTGTACGTCTCGACGCCCTCCGTGGACGGGAAGTCGACGCAGCTCGTGGAGATCGGCGCCGCGGACGGGACGGTACGCGCACAGGTCCGGGCGCCCGGGACGCTGGAGCCGTTCGGGGTGTCGCGCGGCGTGGTCCACCTGCTGGACAGCGACGCGGAATGGATGACGCACGCGGTCGTACGCGTCGACCTGTCGTCCGGAGCGATACGGAGGGCTCCGCTGCTCGGTCCCCTGTCACAGGCGCAGGCGGCGCTCGGCCCCGACGGGACGGCGTACGTCTTCGGCACCTCGGGCACGCTGGCCGCGGTCGGCGGCGATCGCGAGGACTGGCGTGTGGAGACGGGTGTGTCGACGGCCTCACGGCCGGCCCCCGGGGAGGGGCGCGTGTACCTGGCGGCGATGGACGGGCGACTGCTCGCGGTGGACACCAGGGCCCGACGGCTGGTGGCGCAGACGAAGCCGCGCATGGGCGGCGGCCGGCAGGCCGCTGCCCTGCCCGCGCCGGTGGTGGCCGACGGGCGGGTGTACGCGACCGCGCCGGACGGGTCGGTGTTCGCGGTGGGGGCGCGGGACCCGGCCGGGTGGTGAACGGCCGGACCCCGCCGGGCGCGGATGCGCCGGGCGGGGTCCGGACTGTCGTTCCTCGGGCTCAGCCCAGCAGGGAGACGTCGCGGACCGCGCCCTTGTCGGCGCTGGTGGCCATCGCCGCGTACGCGCGCAGGGCCGCCGAGACCTTGCGCTCGCGGTTCTTCGGGGCGTAGACGCCGCCCAGGGCCTCGCGGCGGGCCTCCAGAGTGGCGTCGTCCACCAGCAGGTCGATCGAGCGGTTCGGGATGTCGATGCGGATCCGGTCGCCGTCCTCGACCAGGGCGATGGTGCCGCCCGAGGCCGCCTCCGGGGAGGCGTGGCCGATGGAGAGGCCCGAGGTGCCGCCGGAGAAGCGGCCGTCCGTCACCAGGGCGCAGACCTTGCCGAGGCCGCGGCCCTTGAGGAACGACGTCGGGTAGAGCATCTCCTGCATGCCGGGGCCGCCGCGCGGGCCCTCGTAGCGGATGACGACGACGTCGCCCGCCTTGATCTCCTTGCGCAGGATCTTGTCGACGGCCTCGTCCTGCGACTCGCAGACGACGGCCGGGCCCTCGAAGGTCCAGATCGACTCGTCGACGCCCGCCGTCTTCACGACGCAGCCGTCGACCGCGATGTTGCCGCGCAGGACGGCGAGCCCGCCGTCCTTGGAGTACGCGTGCTGTACGGAGCGGATGCAGCCGCCCTCGGCGTCCAGGTCCAGGGTCGCCCAGCGCTCGGACTGCGAGAAGGCGGTGGCGGAACGCTTGCAGCCGGGGGCCGCGTGCCACAGTTCCATGGCCTCCTCGGACGCCGTGCCGGAGCGGGCGTCCCACTTCGCCAGCCAGTCCTCCAGGCCCTGCGAGTGGACGGTGCTGACGTTCTTGTTGAGGAGGCCGCCGCGGTGCAGCTCGCCGAGGATGGCGGGGATGCCGCCGGCGCGGTGGATGTCCTCCATGTAGTACGTGCCGCCGGGCGCGACGTTCGGCGCGACCTTCGACAGGCACGGGACCCGGCGCGAGACGGCGTCGATGTCGGTGAGGTCGTAGTCCAGGCCCGCCTCCTGCGCGGCGGCCAGCAGATGAAGGATCGTGTTGGTGGAGCCGCCCATGGCGATGTCGAGCGCCATGGCGTTCTCGAAGGCCTCGCGGGTGGCGATGGAGCGCGGCAGGACGGACTCGTCGCCGTCCTCGTAGTAGCGCTTGGTGATCTCCACGACCGTCCGGCCGGCGTCCTCGTACAGGGCGCGGCGGGCGGTGTGCGTGGCGAGGACCGAGCCGTTGCCGGGGAGGGCGAGGCCGATGGCCTCGGCGAGGCAGTTCATGGAGTTGGCGGTGAACATGCCGCTGCACGACCCGCAGGTCGGACAGGCGTTCTCCTCGATCCGCAGCACGTCCTCGTCGGAGATGTTCTCGTTGGAGGCGTCGACCATGGCGTCGATCAGGTCGAGCTTGCGGACGGTGCCGTCCACCAGCGTCGCCTGGCCGGCCTCCATCGGGCCGCCGGAGACGAAGACGACCGGGATGTTGAGGCGCATGGCGGCCATCAGCATGCCCGGAGTGATCTTGTCGCAGTTGGAGATGCAGATCAGGGCGTCGGCGCAGTGCGCCTCGACCATGTACTCCACGCTGTCCGCGATGAGGTCGCGCGAGGGCAGGGAGTACAGCATGCCGCCGTGGCCCATCGCGATGCCGTCGTCCACCGCGATGGTGTTGAACTCGCGGGGGATCGCGCCCGCCTCGCGGATGGCGTCGGAGACGATCCGGCCGACCGGGGCCAGGTGGGTGTGGCCGGGCACGAACTCGGTGAAGGAGTTGGCGACCGCGATGATCGGCTTGCCGATGTCCTCGCTCGCTACGCCCGACGCGCGCATCAGCGCACGTGCGCCTGCCATGTTGCGGCCGTGGGTGACGGTGCGGGACCTCAGCTCGGGCATGCGGTTTCACTCCCCATGAGTGCGGCCGGCTCAGCGGTCGGCCGCGACTGCGGATATGGCTGTTACGAGGCTACGCCCACCGCCCGCGATCCGGACAGCGCGTCCGAATGACGGGACGGCCGGCTCAGCCTTCGGTCAGGTAGCGCTGCAGCGTGGGCGCGACGAGGGCCACGATGTCCTCCGGGTCCGCGGACGCGAGGGGCTCGATCTGGACGACGTAGCGCAGCAGCGCGATGCCGATCATGTGCGAGGCGGCGAGCTCGGCGCGGAAGGTGGGGTCGGGGACGTTCAGGTCGGCGGCGACGCGCTCCAGGACCCGGCGCAGGACCAGCCCGCGCAGCACCTTCGCGGCGGCCTCGTGGGTGAGGGCGGATCTGATCACGGCGAGCAGCGGAGCCCGGGTGACCGGGTTCTCCCAGACGCCGAGGAAATAGCGGGCGAGGCGCTCACCGATGCCGTCGGGGCCCTCGCCGAGGATCGCCGGGACCACCAGGGCGGGCTCCAGGCTCACCTCGATGGCGGCGGCGAACAGCTCGTCCTTGCTGCCGAAGTAGTGGTGCACCAGGGCCGGGTCCACGCCGGCGGCCTTGGCGACGCCGCGTACGGAGGTCTTGTCGTAGCCGCGCGCGGCGAACTCGGAACGGGCGGCGAGACGGATCCGCTCCTGCGTGCCGGGCCCGTCGTCGACGGCGTCGCGGGGCGGACGGCCGGGGCCGCGGCGGGGGCGGCTCGGCTCGGTCATGGCCGGTGGACCCGGGGACGCGGCGAAGCGGTGGTCGCCAGGTGCAGCCGGGTGAAGGCGAGGGCCTCGGCGAGGTCGGCCTCGCGCTCGGCGGAGGACATCGCGCGTCGGGTGTTGACCTCGATGACGACGTGGCCGTCGAAGGACGTACGGGCCAGCCCCGCCAGCAGCTCGGCGCAGGGCTGCGTACCCCTTCCCGGGACCAGGTGCTCGTCCTTGGCGGAGCCGTTGCCGTCGGCGAGGTGGATGTGGGCGAGCCGGTCGCCCATCCGGTCGATCATCGCGAGGGCGTCGGTGCGGGCAGTGGCCGTATGCGACAGATCAACGGTGAAGTGCCGGTAATCATCTTTCGTCACGTCCCACTCGGGCGCGTACGCGAGCATCTCGCGGTCGCGGTAGCGCCACGGGTACATGTTTTCGACGGCGAACCGTACGTCGGTCTCGTCCGCCATCCGCCAGATGCCGGCGACGAAGTCACGCGAGTACTGGCGCTGCCACCGGAACGGCGGATGCACGACGACCGCACTCGCCCCCAGCCGCTCGGCCGCCGCCTGGGCACGCCGGAGCTTGGTCCAGGGATCGGTGGACCACACGCGCTGCGTGATGAGCAGGCAGGGCGCGTGAACGGCCAGGATCGGCACCTGGTGGTCGTCGGAGAGGCGGCGCAGGGCGTCGATGTCCTGACTGACCGGATCCGTCCAGACCATGACCTCGACGCCGTCGTAGCCGAGGCGTGCGGCGATCTCGAAGGCGGTCGCCGTGGACTCCGGGTAGACGGAGGCGGTGGAGAGGGCGATCTTCGGGGTGGAGGTCGGGACGCGGACTGGTTCTGCCACGGACACAGATTACGGGTCCCCCACCCCGCCCGACCGTGACGGCCCCCACACCCGGTCCGGATCCCGCCGTCGGGCGGGTCGCCGTCCCCGATCAGCCCTGCTCACCGAGGGCTGCGCGCAGCCAGTCCAGCGTCCCCTGCCCGAGCAACTCATCTTCGCCTCGTACTCCGCGATCAGCCCCTGAATGGCCGAGGCGAGCAGCTCGGGCATGCCCGCCGTCTGGTCGGCCGTCACGGCGGCGGGGTCGGCGGTCGTGGAGTACTTCTTCCCCAGGTGATTCACATCGCCGGTGCGGGTCTCCTGGGTGTCGTGCCAGACAGCGAGAAACGCGGCCCGCGCGGGATCCGCCCCCTCAAGCTTCGCGATGACCGAGGCGATCAGCGCTGTCCGCCAGGAGTGCTCGGCCACGCTCTCCGGGTCGCTCACCCCGGCCATCCACCAACCCGTACGCCGCGCGTTCTTCAGCGTGCCGGCCTCGTAGAGGAAGCGGGCCACCGCACATCGTCCAACGCGGCGGCGAGATCCTTCTCCTCAACGAGGGTCTCCAGCTCCAGGAACGTCCCGTCCACCTCCGGCACCCGCACGAGGGTGGCGAGCATGTGCCGGCCCCTGGCCTCGAAGGCGTAGTTCCTGCACCGCTTCTCGAACGCGACGGCCGGCACGTACCCGAGGCCGCGCAACATCGCGTGCACCGCCTCGGCATCCTCCACGACGGTCTCGTGCTCGGGCTTCGACCAGGTGTCCTGATACACCTCTGCCCGCCCACGAGCCCGCCCGTCCAACCGCTCCCGCACCTCGCCCGGCACGCGCACCCGCGCCTTCACCTCGGCCTCGATCATCCGTCCGTCCCCTCTCACCAATCCCACAGCTTGGCCTCTCCCACCTTCAGTACGCTGGCCGGATGATTCGGACTGTCGTTCTGGACATCGGCGAGACCCTCACCCGAGACGATCGCTACTGGGCAGCGTGGGCTGACTGGCTCGGCGTGTCCCGCCACACCCTGTCCGCGCTCGTGGGTGCCGTGGTCGTGGACGGTCGGGACAATGCGGACGCGATCCGCCTCTTGCGCCCGGACGTCGACATCGACGCCGAGTACGCCGCCCGCGATGCCGCAGGTCTCGGCGAGCGGCTCGACGAGACGGACCTCTACGAGGATGTCCGGCCCGCACTGACCACGCTCCGCGCCGCCGGCGTGCGCGTCATCGTCGCGGGCAACCAGAGTCCCCGAGCGGGTCATCTGCTGCGCATGCTGAGCCTTCCCGCGGACCTCGTCGTGACGTCGGGAGAGTGGGGGGTATCCAAGCCGGCGCGCGGGTTCTTCGAGCAGGTGCTCGCGGTGTCCGGCAGCTCTGCGCCCGAGACGTTGTACGTCGGAGACCACCCGGCCAACGACATATACCCGGCCCGGGCGGCAGGCCTGCGAACCGCGCATCTGCGGCGCGGGCCCTGGGGCAACTGGTGGGCCGACGACCCTGAGGTCCGTGCTGCCGCGGACTGGTCCATCAACTCCCTCACCGAGCTGGCCGACATCGTCAAACCGTAGGAACCCCTGCCAGGCCGCGCAGTACGGTGACGTGCATGGCCGAACACATCGGGCAGCGCATCGCCGCGCGGCGCCAGGCCCGACGTATGACTCAAGCCGAACTCGCTCGCGAGGCCCATGTCTCCCTCGCCATGATCAAAGGCTGTGAGCGAGGCGTTCGCACCCCCGGCCCCTCCACGCTGGAGGCAATCGCGGCCGTGCTGGGCGTGGATGCGTCCCGCCTCGACCTGGCATACACCGGCACGAGTCGCCGTGTCCACGACGCCCTTCCCTCGATCTCCGCAGCGATCGCCGGCCACGAAATCCCCCTGGACCCGCCCAGACGACCCCTTCACCAGCTCCGGACCGACCTCGGTACCGCGGTCGGATGGCGCCTGGCCGCCCAGTACGGCCTGATCGCGGCCCAGGCGTCCAGTCTCCTTGCAGACGCACTGGCGCACCTGCACGCAGCGTCTGGCATCCACAGCGCCGAAACTGCCCGCCTCGTCGTTGCCGCCGCGCGGACGGCCGATGCCGTGGCCTACAAATTCGGTGCGCACGACCTCTCGGCCCGGCTGATCGACGTGATGCGATGGGCAGCCGTACAGGCCGATGACCCAGACACTCTCGCTACCGTCGCTTACGTACGCGCCGAAACCTTCCTCGCCGCCCGCGCCCACCGGGCCGGCCACATCGCCCTTGAACAGGCTCTGGACGCGGCAGCTGCCCCGATCACCAGGCAGTCGACCGCCACGCGCGGCGCGCTGCACATGCGGGCCGCCGTGCTCGCCGCGCGCGCGGGCAACTCGCATGCCGCGTACGGTCACCTGCACGAGGCCCGCGTGCTCGCCGAGAGCCTGCCAGAGGGCATCTACCTCGGCACCGCGTTCGGCCCGTCCAGTGTCCGCATCCACGAAGTGGCCGTCTCGGTCAGCCTTGGCCGGGAACACATCGGCCATGTCCTCGACGTGGCCCGCGAGTGGCAGCCGGGCGACGAGATCCCGGCGGAGCGCCGGTCCGGATTCTGGATCGAGGTGGCGCGCGCACAGCTGTGGTCCGGGGACCCTGACGGAGCCTTCGAGTCCCTCACGGTGGCCCGAGAGCACGCTCCACAGCACGTGCGCGGGCACCCATGGGCGCGAGAGGACATCGAGAAGATCCGCCGGCTCAAGCGTGCTGATGCCGAATCGTTGACGTCCTACGCCGAGTGGATCGGCGCCATCTGAGCAACGCTCCGGAGGGATACAGCTTGTATCCCTTACGTCGCTTGTAGCGGCCCACCATCTGTCTGCCAGCACCTAGCAGGCAGACAGGAGGACTCATGACGATCGACAGGACCGCCCGAATCCATGAGGAAGCGCGCTGCCACGACGGCGTGGCCGACCTCTGGCCGAAGGCAGTGGCCCTGCCCGGGCCCAGCCAGGAGCTTCTCGACCGCGCGCGGGTCGGCTGGGAGCGCTTCATCGCCTCCGCCGAGGGGCCATTCCATGGGTGAGCGGTACGAGTATGTGCCGCACCCGCTGCTGCGTCGGCGGGTGCGCGATATCGCTTCCGGGGCCGAGGGCGAGCTGATGGCCGTGATCAACGAGAACGTGTCGGACTCCGTCGTCTACGAGCACTGGATGAAGCTGGCGTACGTCCGGGGTACGTCCGGCCGCGAATTCTCCACCGCCGTCGACAACGTCAAGTCCGCCTCGGAGAGCCCATGCCAGCCACGGACGGCCGTCGGCCGCCGAGACCTGAGAAGCGAGTAGCGATCTGACGCGCGAGCCCCGCGCCGAGGGGTGCCGGCTCGGCTTGGGCGCCGCTGGGGCCGGATGGGTTGCACCCGACTCGGGATCCGAATGGGCATCGACCCCGGAGGGGGATCGTCCTGCCGGGGCACGCTCGCGGATCCCTGATGTCCTCGCCTGCTCCTTCGTCCCCCCGTGCCGTTCTTTTGGGGGTTTCCCGACAGTCTTCGTATGTCCGGGGCGGGACGGCCGGTCAAGGGTGGCCGAAGGCCATCGCGAAGCGACGCGACGACGAGGAACGAGGAGGAGCGCCCTTGAGGGGCCGGCCCGACACGGAGAGACGAT
>NZ_JBSFTP010000110.1:0-16065 GCF_053591315.1 Streptomyces sp. NPDC003042 | reverse complement strand
AGAGCGCCTGCATGGCATGCAGGAGGTCAGGAGTTCAATTCTCCTTAGCTCCACAGTGAAGAAGCGGGCCACCCGAATCGGGTGGCCCGCTTCTCGTTGTTCCCCTTCCCCTCTTTCCCCGTTCCCGCCCTGTCGGCCACGTTCTGTGGACGGTCTGTGCGGCCGCGCAGGCCCCTGCGGTACCCTGACGCCATGCGTGCCGTACGCCTTCTGCTTACCGAGCCGCGCTGATCAGTGCCGACCCCTTGAGACGGTCGGCATCGGCGCGGCGTCCCCTCCTGTGCGAGGGGTTTTTTCGTTTGGGCAGGCAGAGACGGCAGAGACGATCGATGGAGCTTCAGAAATCATGAGCGAGACGAACACCCCGGCCCCCGAGGCGGCCGAGGGGCACCGTTACACGGCTGCCATGGCCGCCGACATCGAGGCACGCTGGCAGGACGTATGGGACGCGGAGGGTACGTACGAGGCCCCGAACCCGACCGGTGACCTGGCGGGGGCTGAGTCCTCGCAGGCGGCGGCGGTCGTCGCGCGGCCCGAGAAGTTCATCATGGACATGTTCCCGTACCCGTCCGGTGCGGGCCTGCACGTCGGCCACCCGCTCGGGTACATCGCCACCGACGTCTACGCCCGCCACCAGCGGATGTCCGGCCACAACGTCCTGCACACCCTGGGCTTCGACGCCTTCGGCCTGCCGGCCGAGCAGTACGCCGTCCAGACCGGCACGCACCCGCGCGTGTCGACCGAGGCCAACATCGAGAACATGAAGGTCCAGCTGCGCCGGCTGGGCCTGGGCCACGACAAGCGCCGGTCGTTCGCGACGATCGACCCGGACTACTACAAGTGGACCCAGTGGATCTTCCTGCAGATCTACAACTCCTTCTACGACGCGGACGCGGGCAGGGCCCGGCCGATCTCCGAGCTGGTCGCCGCCTTCGAGGACGGCTCCCGTGAGGTCCCCGGGGGCCGCGCGTGGAGCGAGCTGACCGCGGGCGACCGGGCCGACGTACTGAACGGCCACCGGCTGGCGTACGCCTCCGACGCGCCCGTGAACTGGTGCCCGGGGCTGGGCACCGTACTGGCCAACGAGGAGGTCACCGCGGACGGCCGGTCCGAGCGCGGCAACTTCCCGGTCTTCAAGTCCAGGCTGAGCCAGTGGAACATGCGCATCACCGCGTACGCCGACCGGCTGATCGACGACCTGGACGCGCTGGACTGGCCCGAGGCCATCAAGCTCCAGCAGCGCAACTGGATCGGGCGCAGCGAGGGCGCGCGCGTCGACTTCGCGGTCGGCGACGCCGGCGCCATCACCGTCTTCACCACCCGCCCCGACACGCTGTTCGGGGCGACGTACATGGTGCTGGCGCCCGAGCACGAGCTGGTCGCCTCGATCGTCCCGGCGGCCTGGCCCGAAGGCACCCACTCCGTGTGGACCGGCGGTTACGCCACCCCCGCCGAGGCCGTCGACGAGTACCGCAAGCAGGCCGCCTCGAAGTCGGACGTCGAGCGGCAGGCCGAGGCGAAGGACAAGACCGGTGTCTTCACCGGCGCGTACGCGACCAACCCGGTCAGCGGCGAGCAGGTCCCGGTCTTCATCGCCGACTACGTGCTGATGGGCTACGGCACCGGCGCGATCATGGCCGTTCCGGCGCACGACAGCCGCGACTTCGAGTTCGCGCGGGCCTTCGAGCTGCCGATGCGGTGCGTGGTGGCGCCCACCGACGGCCGCGGCACCGACCCGGCCGCGTGGGACGAGTCCTTCGACGCGTACGACGCCGTCCTGGTCAACTCGATCGGGGAGGGCATCTCCCTGGACGGTCTGGACGTCGCCGAGGCCAAGGCCGCCATCACGGCGTGGCTGGAGGCCCGGGGCATCGGCGAGGGTACGGTCAACTTCCGGCTGCGCGACTGGCTGTTCAGCCGTCAGCGCTACTGGGGCGAGCCGTTCCCGATCGTCTACGACGAGGACGGGGTCGCGCACCCGCTGCCCGCCTCGATGCTGCCGCTGGAGCTGCCGGAGGTCGAGGACTACTCGCCGCGCACCTTCGAGCCGGACGACGCCCTGTCCAAGCCGGAGACCCCGCTGTCGCGCAACGAGGCGTGGGTCGACGTGGAGCTGGACCTGGGCGACGGGGCGGGCGTCAAGCGCTACCGCCGCGAGACCAACACCATGCCGAACTGGGCCGGTTCCTGCTGGTACGAGCTGCGCTACCTGGACCCGCACAACTCCGAGGCGCTGGTCGACCCGGAGATCGAGCGGTACTGGATGGGCCCGCGCGAAGGCAAGCCGCTCGGCGGTGTCGACCTGTACGTGGGCGGCGCGGAGCACGCGGTGCTGCACCTGCTGTACGCGCGCTTCTGGTCGAAGGTGCTGTTCGACCTGGGCCACATCTCGTCGGCGGAGCCGTTCCACAAGCTGTTCAACCAGGGCATGATCCAGGCGTACGCGTACACCGACGCGCGCGGTGTGTACGTGCCGGCGGCCGAGGTCGAGGAGCGCGACGGCGCGTACTTCTACCAGGGCGAGCCGGTCAAGCGCGAGCACGGCAAGATGGGCAAGTCCCTGAAGAACGCCGTCACTCCCGACGAGATCTGCGAGGAGTACGGCGCGGACACGCTGCGCCTGTACGAGATGGCGATGGGCCCGCTGGACGTCTCGCGGCCGTGGGACACCCGCGCCGTGGTCGGCCAGTACCGGCTGCTGCAGCGCCTGTGGCGCAACATCGTGGACGAGGAGACGGGCGCGGTGACGGTCGTCGACTCCGAGCCCGCCGAGGCCACGCTGCGCGCCCTGCACAAGGCGATCGACGGGGCAGGATCGGACATGGCGGCGCTGCGGTTCAACACCGCCATCGCCAAGATCACCGAGCTGAACAACACCCTGACGAAGGCGGGCCGCCCGCTGGAGCGCTCGGTCGCCGAGCGGCTGGTGCTGCTGGTGGCTCCGCTGGCGCCGCACATCGCGGAGGAGCTGTGGCACCGGCTGGGGCACAGCGACTCGGTCGTCCACCAGGCCTTCCCGGTCGCGGACCCGGCGTACGTCGTGGACGAGACGGTCACGTGCGTGGTGCAGGTCAAGGGCAAGGTCAAGGCGCGGCTGGAGGTGTCGCCGGCCATCTCGGAGGCGGACCTGGAGCGGCTGGCGGTCGCCGACGCGGGTGTGGTCGCGGCGCTGGGCGGTGCGGAGATCCGCAAGGTGATCGTGCGCGCGCCGAAGCTGGTGAACATCGTCATCTGAGCCGTCCGGGACGGCTGGGAAGCCCCGGGTAGGGGATGTCCCGTACGGGCAGGTTGGGGGTTCGACGGGAACCCCCGACCTGCCCGTGGCGTTTACGGTGGAGGGGACGGAACCGGGCGGAGGAAGGGAACCTCATGGAGGCGGGCGCTTTGATCATCTTTGCCCTGTTGGTGCTGTTCGCCTTTCTGGGGCTGGGCGCCTGGGCCACGGTGAAGGTGGTCGGCGCGGCGAAGCGCGGCGTGGACCGGACGATCACGCAGGCGCGGCGCACCGTCGAGGACACCACCTTGAAGGCGAAGAGCTTCGGCCAGGTCGGGGTCACGGGTGCGCTGGCGCAGCTGCGGCTGGACCTGAGGACGTCGATGCGGGTCACGCAGCAGGCGCTCTACCAGGGGGTGCGGGCGGACAGTTCGCTGAAGGAGTCGATCGGGCTCTTCGAGCGGCTGAGCGCGCACGGGTACGAGTTGGACGACGAACTGAAGCGGCTGGAGCAGGAGCCGGACCGCAAGCGGACAGCGGAGAGCCTTCCGGACCTGCGGGAGCGCACGGCCAGGATCACGCAGGCCGCGGACTCGCTGCGGTGGGCCGCGCGTGACCGTGCGCGACGGTTCGCGAACGACGATCTGGAAGCCCTGTCGGCGCAGATCGAGGTCGAGTCGGGTGCGCTGCGGGACTGGTCCCGGGAATCGGTGGACGAGCTGGCGGCGGCCGCGGCTGCCTGGGACGCGGCGCAGGCGACCGCGCCGCAGGCTTCCTCGGCGACGGCGTCTTCGGCTCAGGCTTCCTCGGCGACGGCCGCCCCGGCGTCCGGGCAGGCGGGCCAGCCGTCCCGGCAGCCGCAGCCGCAGCCGCAGCCGCAGCAGCCGCAGCCGGCGGCGCTGAATCCCTCCGCGCCGGCGGTCCGGTATCCCTGGGAGAAGGCTCCGAGGCCGGAGACCACGACCTGAGGTGGCGGTGACCGGAGGGGCTGGGCTGCCGGATCGGCCCCTCTGCCGGTAACCTCCGGCTCATGTCCCGCCATGTCGCGATCGTCACGGATTCCACGGCCTACCTGCCCCAACCGGCGATGGCGCGGCACGGGATCACCTCCGTCCCCCTGACCGTGGTCCTGGGGGACGAGGCGCTCGAGGAGGGCACCGAGATCTCGGCCCGCAGCCTCGCCGTGGCCCTCCAGAAGCGCCGTTCGGTCACCACCTCCCGTCCGGGCCCGGAACAGTTCGTCAGGGCCTACCGGGCGGCCGCGGACGCGGGTGCGTCCGGCATCGTCAGCCTGCACCTCTCGGCCGAGTTCTCCGGCACCTACGACGCCGCCGTGGTCGCGTCCAAGACCGCCCCCGTCCCGGTCCGGGTCGTCGACACCGGCATGGTCGCGATGGCCCTGGGGTTCTGCGCGCTGGCCGCCGCCGAGGTGGCCGAGGCCGGGGGCTCCGTCGACGAGGCCGTGGCCGCCGCCGAGAAGCGGGCTGCCGAGATGTCGGCGTACTTCTACGTGGACACCCTCGACTACCTCCGCCGCGGTGGCCGGATCGGGGCCGCGCAGGCGCTGTTCGGCTCGGCGCTGGCGGTGAAGCCGCTGCTGACGCTGGACGGCGGACGGATCGAGATGCTGGAGAAGGTGCGTACGGCCTCCAAGGCCATCGCCCGCCTGGAGGAACTGGCCGTGGAGCGGGCCGGCTCGCGCAGGGTGGATGTGGCCGTTCATCACCTGGCGGCCCCGGAGCGGGCCGAGAAGCTCGCCCAGCGGCTGCGTGAGCGCATCCCGGGCCTGGTCGAGCTGCACGTCAGCGAGGTGGGCGCGGTGATCGGCGCGCACACCGGGCCGGGGCTGCTGGCGGCGGTCGTGTCGCCCCGCTGAGGTGCCCGCCGTACACCGGAACGAGTGACCGGGTTATCCACAACGGTCGGGATATCCACCGGAATTGAGGGTTCCGAACGGTGGTCGGGAATCACCCCTAGCGTCGTGGCATGACTCCGACTCTTCGATCGCGTACTTCACGACTCTCCGAAACCTCCGGCGCCACCAGTGGTCCCGGACGCCCCCGCCGCTCCGACGGACGCCTGCGCGACCGCCGCCGTTCTCAGCCGGACCCCGCCCGGGTGCGCCGTCGCGCCGAGGCGCTGTTGTCCGGCAGCGCGCCGCCGTCGGCGCGTGAGCCCGACGGGCCGCCGGGGGTGGTGGGGGAGCCCGGGGCCTGGCGGGTGGCCGACCCGCCGCCGGACAGGGCGCCGTGGGTGGAGCCTTCCGGTGGCCCTGCTGATCCCGGGGCTGATCCCGGGGCTGGGGCTGCGCCGCCGTTGGGGTCCCCGGCCGGGCAGGCGGGTGCGCTGGGGGGCGGGGCCGCGCGGCGGATGGCCGTGCGGGAGCGGCTTCCGGTGTGGCTCCAGGCGCGGTGCGCACTGGAGCCGCGGGCGGTGGGCGCCGTCGCGGTGGTGCTGGTCGCGGCGGTCGGGTTGGCCGGGTGGCAGTACTGGTCGGGGCGGCCGCAGCCGGTCACGGCGCCCGCGGTGATCAGGCCCGCCTCGGCGCCGGCAGCTGTCCCGGTTCCTCTGGCGGGAGCCGCCCCGGCCTCCGCTGGGGCCCGCATCGTGGTGGACGTCAGCGGCAAGGTCCGCGATCCCGGCGTACGCAGGCTGCCCAGCGGCTCGCGGGTGGAGGACGCGCTGGCCGCCGCCGGGGGAGTACGGCCGGGCACGGACGTCACCGGGCTCAACCGGGCCCGGATCCTGGTGGACGGCGAACAGGTGCTGGTGGGGGCCACGGCGCAGCCGCCCCCGCCCGGCGGCGGCCCGAGCCCCGGCCCGCTGAGCCTCGCCAGCGCGACCGTCGAGCAACTGGACGGGCTGCCCGGGGTCGGCCCGGTGCTCGCCCAGCACATCGTCGACTTCCGGACCGCCCGGGGCGGCTTCCGGGCCGTGGAGGAGCTCCGGCAGGTCAACGGCATCGGCGAGCGCCGGTTCGCCGACCTGCGCCCGCTGGTGCGGCCGTGAGCGGCTCCGAGGTGCGCCCGCCGGAGGGTCCGGGCCCGCTGGATCTGCGGCTCGCGCTGTCGGCGGCGGCAGCCTGGGCCGCGTCGGCCCTCGCCGTCACGGTGCCGGGCGGCTGGACCGCGGCCGGGGTCGGTCTCGCGGTGGTCGTGGCGGGGGCGCTGCTGGTCGTGGGCTGCCGCAGGCCACGGGCGCTGTGGCAGATCGGCACGGCCGTGGCCGCCGCCCTGCTGTGCGCGGCCGCCGGAGCCGGGGTTGCCGGACTCCAGCGGGCCGAGGCGCGGGCCGGTCCGGTGGCCGGGCTCGCCGGGAAGCACGCCCGGGTCCTCGCGGAGCTCACCATCGGCTCCGACCCCCGGGCCGCCCGGACGGGGAGCGGGCCGCCCGTGGTGGTCCTGGACGCGGTGGTGACCGCGGTGACCGGCCCCGACGGGGCGCGGACCCGCGTCGGGACCCCGGTACGCGTGCTGGCCGGGCATCCGGGATGGCTTCGGCTCCAGCCCTCGACGCGGGTCGAGGTCGTGGCCCGGCTGGCTCCGGCCCGGGGCGGTGAGCGGGCCGTGGCACTGCTCCGCCCGGCGGGTGACACTCCGCCCCGGGTGACGGGCGGCCCGGACACCGCGCAGCGTCTCGCCGGAAGCCTGCGCGCCGGGCTGCGGGAGGCCACCGACGGGCTGCGGCCGGATGCCAGGGCCCTGTTGCCGGGCCTGGTGGTCGGGGACACCTCCCGGGTGCCGCAGGACCTGCACGAGGCGTTCAGAGCCACCGATCTGCTGCACCTCCTGGCCGTGTCGGGCTCGAACCTGACCGTGGTGCTGTACCTGCTCATCGGGCCACCGGCCCGCGCGCAGCACGTGGAGCGGCGCGGGCTGGCACCCCGCCTCGGGTTGTCGCTGCGCACCACGGCCTTGTGCGGGGCGGCACTGACGCTGGCCTTCGTAGTGGTGTGCCGGCCCGAGCCGAGCGTGCTGCGGGCCGCCGCCTGCGGGGCCGTCACCCTGCTGGCCCTCGCCACCGGGCGGCGCAGGTCGCTGATCCCCGCCCTGGCCGCCGCCGTCCTGCTCCTGGTGCTCTACGACCCATGGCTGGCCCGCAGTTACGGGTTCCTGCTCTCGGTGCTGGCCACCGGGGCGCTCCTCACCCTCGGGCCCCGGTGGAGCGAAGCCCTCCAGCGGCGGGGCATGTGGCCGCGCCTCGCCGACGCGCTGGGGGCCTGCGCCGCGGCGCAAGCGGTGTGCGCGCCGGTGGTTGCCGTGCTCTCCGCCCGGGTGAGCCTGGTCGCCGTGCCGTGCAACCTCCTGGCGGAGCTCGCGGCGGCTCCGGCCACGGTGCTGGGTTTCGCGGCGCTCGCGGTGGCGCCGCTGTACATGCCCCTGGCGGAGCTGCTCGCCTGGTGCGCGGGGGTGCCGGCCGGGTGGATCGCCGCGGTGGCGCGGGCCGGAGCGCGGCTGCCGGGGGCGGAGCTGCCCTGGCCGGGCGGGCTCCGGGGAGGTCTGCTCCTGGTCGCCGCCACGGTGGCTCTCGTAGGACTCGGGGCACGGTTCGGGCGTAGTCGCGGGGTCTGCGCCGCTGTGGCCGTTCTGCTGCTGATCGCCGTGCTGCGGCCGCCGCAGCTGACCCGTACGCTCACCGGCTGGCCACCGCCCGACTGGAGTTACGTCCAGTGCGCGGTGGGCCAGGGGGACGCCGCCGTGCTCGCCGTGAGCCCCGGCACGGCGGTCGTGGTGGACGCCGGACCGGAGCCCGGCCCGGTGGACGCCTGCCTGCGCACCCTGGGCGTCCACCACGTCCCGTTGCTCCTGCTGACCCACTTTCACGCCGACCATGTGGGAGGGCTGTCCGGAGTGCTGCGGGGCCGGGGCGTGGGTGTGATTCAGACCACCACCGTCGAAGAACCGCCCGGCCAGGCCGCGTTCGTCCGGCGGACCGCGGCGGCGGCCGGGGTGCCGCTCGTAGCGGCCGTATCGGGGGAGCGGCGCCGGGCCGGGCGGCTGGAATGGCAGGTGCTGTGGCCGTCGGCGGACGGCCCGCCACCGGAGGGGGCCAACGACGCGAGCGTCGCCCTCCTGGTACGCACCTCCGGCCTGACGCTCCTGCTCCTGGGGGATCTCGAACCACCGTCCCAGCAGGCCCTTCTGCGGGCGCATCCCCAGCTGGGGCCGGTGGATGTGCTCAAGGTCGCCCACCACGGCTCGGCGCACCAGGACCCCGGACTGCAGGACCGGGTCCGGCCCCGGCTCGCGATCGTCCCCGTCGGCGCGGGGAACCGCTACGGGCACCCCGCACCCCGTACGCTCGCGCGGCTGCGGGCAGGGGGTACGGCCGTCCTGCGCACCGACACCGACGGGTCCGTGGCCGTCTCCGGCGGCGGCTCGCGGATGCGGGCATTTCCAGCCGGACGGCGGCGGAACCGGGGCGGGCATACCGGGCGCGACCCTTCTGTTTGCCCCCGACCCGACAGCATGATCGAATGCGTCTTCGCCAGAACGGTCCAGGTCCACACAGCACGGGGGTGCATCAGCCATGTTCGGTCGCCGACGGGGTATGGAAACGGCGGGGAGTGCCGGCTCGCAGACATCTGCGACGCTGACACTGCCGCCTACGGCGCGGCTGTTGAGTTGTCGGGTGCTCGATACGGTTCACCAGCCTGTCCGCCAGGCGAAGTTCGAGGTGACCGACCCGATCGGCAGGCGGGTCGTCAGTGGCGAGACCGATCCGTACGGAAGTTTCACCGCGACCATGCCGGAGGGGGAGTACCGGCTCACCGTCACCGCCGAGGGGTACGCGCCGTTCCACGGGGCGACGCTCGTGGGGGATCCGGCACAGCCCGGCGCCGCGGAGATCATCCTGGACGCGGTGGAGCCGCCGCTGCTGCCGCAGCCCGGTCACTGGGAACTCGACCCGACGCACTCGTCGATCGGCTTCACGGCCCGGCACATCGGTTTCGCCCGGATCCACGGCCGGTTCAACACGTTCGCCGGCGCGGTACGGATAGCGGAGCGCATGGAGGACTCCTCCATGCACGTCATCATCGACGCGACGAGCATCGACACCGGGCTGCGGATGCGCGACGACCACCTGAGGTCCGCCGACTTCCTCGACGCGGCCCGGCACCCGACGGTGGAGTTCTACAGCGAGCGGTTCATCCACCGCGGCGGCAGCCGCTGGGCGGTCGCGGGCGCGCTGACCCTCCACGGCGTCAGCCGTTCCGTCACCCTGGACACCCAGTACCTGGGCCACGGCACGGGCCTGGAGGGCGAACCGCGGGCCGCGTGCCGAGCGACGGCCGAACTGAACCGCGAGGACTTCACGCTGAACTGGCAGTCGATGCTGGCGCACGGCATCGCGGCGATCGGTTCGAGCGTGGAAGTGGCGCTGGACGTACAGATCGTCCACAAGGCCTAGGGCGCTTCCAGCCAGCCCTCGTAGGAGGCGGCGAGGTCGTCCAGCGCGCCGGTGTCGAGCCGTTCCTGCGGGTCTTCGAGGACCACCAGCCACTGGGCGTCCTCGGCGTCGTCCTCGCCGGCGAGGGCGTCGCGGAAGAGCTGGGGTTCCTCCGGGAGGCCGAAGACGTCGACGGCCTCCCGGGCCACCTCCTCGGCGGCGTCGCGGTCGGGCAGGACCAGTACATGTCGCACGTTCACCCGGCCATTCTCAAGTATCGGGTGACAGTCCCCCGCGCGCGGGGGACTGTCAGTGCGGCGTGGGATGCTGGAGGCGATGACCACCAGGAAGAACTCCACCGACGATCCGCTCGCCCCGCTCACCCTCGCGGTGGGGCAGGAGGACCTGCTGCTCGACCGCGTCGTGCGCGATGTGGTGACGGCCGCCCGCGCGGCAGACACCGACACGGACGTGCGGGACCTCACCTCCGATCAGCTCCAGCCCGGCACGCTGGCGGAACTGACCAGTCCCTCGCTGTTCTCCGAGCGCAAGGTCCTGATCGTGCGCAACGCGCAGGACTTGTCGGCGGACACGGTCAAGGAGGTCAAGGCGTACATCGGTGCGCCGTACGAGGAGATCGCCCTCGTCCTCCTGCACGCGGGCGGCGTCAAGGGCAAGGGGCTGCTGGACGCGGCACGCAAGGCGGGCGCCCGGGAGGTCGCCTGCCCGAAGATGACGAAGGCGGCGGACCGGCTGTCGTTCGTCCGCGGCGAGTTCCGGACGCTGGGCCGGTCCGCGACCCCCGAGGCGTGCCAGAACCTGGTCGACGCGATCGGCAGCGACCTGCGGGAACTGGCCAGTGCGGCGGCGCAGCTGTGCGCGGACGTCGAGGGCACCATCGACGAGGCCGTGGTCGGCCGCTACTACACCGGCCGCGCCGAAGCCTCCAGCTTCACGGTCGCCGACCGGGCGGTCGAGGGCCGGGCGGCCGAGGCGCTCGAAGCCCTGCGGTGGTCCCTGTCCACCGGGGTGGCGCCGGTCCTCATCACCAGCGCCCTGGCCCAGGCGGTCCGGGCGATCGGCAAGCTGGCCTCCGCCCCGCGCGGGGCCCGCCCGGGCGACCTCGCGCGCGACCTCGGCATGCCGCCGTGGAAGATCGACCGGGTCCGGCAGCAGATGCGGGGCTGGTCGGCGGACGCCGTCTCGGACGCGCTGCGCGCGGTGGCCGCGGCCGACGCGGGGGTCAAGGGCGGCGGCGACGACCCCGAGTACGCCCTGGAGAAGGCGGTCGTGGCAGTGGCCCGCGCGGCCCGCCCCCAGCGCCGATAGTCCCTGCCCGGGCGAGCTTCGTGGGCCCGCGCTGCGGGTGGAAGTACGACCTGGGCTTATCCGCCTTGCGAAGCAGCGCACCAGAGACCGCGGACTGATCCACGGAGGTTCGTGAGGCGTTCGCCGTGGGCACCGGGGGTCTGTGACGCCGGTCAGCATCCTGGGCCCTGGCCGGGGCCCGCGTAATCCAGACCGCGAAGGCATCGAGGCACTGTCCGGCCGGCCCGGCGGGCACCCTCGCAGCCGTCTCGGGACCCTTGCGTAGGTTTCCGTCGGGCCTCGGGCTCCGGCCCCTGGCCGGGCAGGTTCCGGCGGGCGCCCCTCGGCAGGTTCTGCGAGGGCCCATGAGGTTCGGGCCGGTGCCTTCGGCAGGCTCCGGGGCGGGTACGGCGGGTCCGGGCAGGGGCCCGTCGGCAGGCATGCGGGCAGCGGAGACAGGGCGGGGACGTGCGAAGGCCCCGGGCACCTGGGGAGGTGGCCGGGACCTTCGTCACTGCTTGGTTGCGCCGCACCCGCGTGGCGAACGCAGGCCGCGTGCGGCGCGGTGTGCCGGTCCGGAGCGGAAGAGAGGGCCCGCTGAGTCCTTACCGGCGATTCACATCAGAAGCTCAGCCCTGGAGGGTGGCAACCTTGGTGGCCAGCGCCGACTTCTTGTTGGCGGCGGCGTTCTTGTGGATGACACCCTTCGAGACAGCCTTGTCGAGCGCACGCGCGGCGTCGCGAGAAGCCACGGTGGCCTTCTCGACGTCACCGGCGACGACGGCCTCGCGGGCCTTGCGGATCGCGGTCTTGAGCGAGGACTTGACGGCCTTGTTACGCAGGCGCGCCTTCTCGTTCGTCTTGTTCCGCTTGATCTGGGACTTGATGTTCGCCACGAAAGAGCCTTTGCAGGTTCAGAGTTTGATCTTCGGATTGTGCCTCGACAGCTGAGAGGGCATACGAGACACAGCTGCCCAGGCTAGCAGGCACGCTACGGGCGGCCCAAACCGAGCGCACTGCCCCGTCCATGGGACCATGGGAGTCTGCGTACAGATCCGACAGCGCGCCGCCGAGAGCGACCGGAGCCGGACTGTCGCTCAGACAGACGCTCCGCCAAACGCTTCCGACTGCGACCCGAGAATCAGGACACTGCGTGCCCGCGACCCCCAGCCACGTGCCCGAGCCGAGCCGTACCGACCCGGCGCTGATCCGCAACTTCTGCATCATCGCGCACATCGACCACGGCAAGTCGACCCTCGCCGACCGGATGCTCCAGCTCACCGGCGTCGTCGACTCGCGGCAGATGCGCGCCCAGTACCTCGACCGCATGGACATCGAGCGTGAGCGCGGCATCACGATCAAATCGCAGGCGGTCCGTCTGCCCTGGGCGCCCACGGAGGGCCCGGGCGAGGGCACCACGCACATCCTCAACATGATCGACACCCCCGGTCACGTCGACTTCACCTACGAGGTCTCCCGCTCCCTCGCCGCGTGCGAGGGCACGGTCCTGCTCGTGGACGCCGCCCAGGGCATCGAGGCGCAGACCCTCGCCAACCTGTACCTGGCGATGGAGAAGGACCTCGCGATCGTCCCGGTCCTGAACAAGATCGACCTGCCGGCCGCCCAGCCGGAGAAGTTCGCCGAGGAGCTCGCGAACCTGGTCGGCTGCCAGCCGGAGGACGTCCTGCGCGTCTCGGCGAAGACCGGTCTCGGCGTGGGCGCGCTGCTCGACAAGATCGTCGCCACGGTCCCGGCCCCGGTCGGCCCCAAGGACGCCCCGGCCCGCGCGATGATCTTCGACTCGGTCTACGACTCGTACCGCGGCGTCGTCACGTACGTCCGTGTGGTCGACGGCCAGCTCAACAAGCGCGAGCGCATCCGGATGATGTCCACGGGCGCCACCCACGAGCTGCTGGAGATCGGCGTCTCCTCCCCGGAGATGACCCCGGCCGACGGCATCGGCGTCGGCGAGGTGGGCTACATCATCACCGGCGTGAAGGACGTCCGTCAGTCCAAGGTGGGTGACACCATCACCAGCCTGCACAACGGCGCGACCGAGGCCCTCGGCGGCTACAAGGACCCGCGTCCGATGGTCTTCTCGGGCCTGTACCCGCTCGACGGCTCGGACTACCCGGACCTGCGCGAGGCCCTGGACAAGCTCCAGCTCAACGACGCCGCGCTCGTCTACGAGCCCGAGACCTCGGCGGCGCTGGGCTTCGGCTTCCGCGTCGGCTTCCTCGGTCTGCTCCACCTGGACGTGGTCCGCGAGCGCCTGGAGCGCGAGTTCGGCCTCGACCTGATCGCCACCGCGCCCAACGTGGTCTACCGGGTCGTCCTGGAGGACGCCAAGGAAGTCACCGTCACCAACCCGAGCGAGTTCCCCGAGGGCAAGATCCGGGACGTGTTCGAGCCGGTCGTACGGGCCACCCTGCTCGCGCCTTCCGAGTTCATCGGCGCGATCATGGAGCTCTGCCAGCAGCGCCGCGGCACTCTGCTCGGCATGGACTACCTCTCCGAGGACCGGGTCGAGATCCGCTACACGCTCCCGCTCGCGGAGATCGTCTTCGACTTCTTCGACCAGCTGAAGTCCAAGACGCGCGGTTACGCCTCCCTCGACTACGAGCCCACCGGCGAGCAGGCCTCCGGACTGGTCAAGGTCGACATCCTGCTGCACGGCGACAAGGTCGACGCCTTCTCCGCCGTCACGCACAAGGACGCCGCCTACGCCTACGGTGTGCGCCTCGTCGCCAAGCTGCGCGAGCTCATCCCGCGCCAGGCCTTCGAGATCCCGATCCAGGCGGCCGTCGGCTCGCGCGTCATCGCCCGCGAGACCATCCGCGCCATCCGCAAGGACGTCCTCGCCAAGTGCTACGGCGGTGACATCTCCCGTAAGCGGAAGCTGCTGGAGAAGCAGAAGGAAGGCAAGAAGCGGATGAAGATGGTCGGCTCCGTGGAGGTCCCGCAAGAGGCCTTCATCGCGGTGCTGTCCAGCGACGAGTCCGGCGGCAAGAAGAAGTAGGCACGGCATACGAAACAGGCCCCCGCGCGGACGCGCGGGGGCCTCTTTCGTTATGAATCGGCCGCCTGCGGGCTCTTACGCACCAGGCGGACGGCCCCTAGTCTGATCACGCTCGATGGTTACTCGCCAGTTACAAGCCCTGCCGCGTGGTCCCGGAGGACGTCCGTGAGCGACACACAGACCTTGATCGAGAACCGTCCGCCCACCGTGGCGGCCCTCTTCCTTGACCGCGTCGCCGCGACACCGAACGGGGAGGCCTACCGCTTCCCCGTTCCCGCGGCCGGCCCCGAGGGGGGCCCGGACGACTGGAAATCGCTGAGCTGGGGACAGGCGGCGGAGCGGGTTTTCGCCATCGCCGCCGGGCTGATCGTTCTCGGCCTCCAGCGCGAGGACCGCGTCGCCCTCGCCTCCAACACCCGGGTCGAGTGGATCCTCGCCGACCTCGGCGTGATGTGCGCCGGCGCCGCGACCACCACCATCTACCCGAGCACCAACGCGGAGGAGGCGGCGTACATCCTGGCCGACTCCGGCAGCCGCGTGCTGATCGCCGAGGACGGCAAGCAGCTCGCCAAGGCCCGCGCCCACCGCGCCGACCTGCCCGAGCTGGCCCACGTCGTGGTCGTCGAGACCGCGGACGCGGTCGCCGCCGAAGGGGACCCGGACGGCTGGGTGCTCTCCCTCGCCGACCTGGAGGCGCGCGGCGCGGAGTACCTCGCCAAGCACCCGGAGGCGGTCAAGGAGCGGATCGCGGCCATCACCGCCGACCAGCTCGCGACCCTGATCTACACCTCCGGCACCACCGGCCGCCCCAAGGGCGTACGGCTGCCGCACGACAACTGGTCGTACATGGCCAAGGCGACGGTGGCCACCGGCCTCATCAACGCGGACGACGTCCAGTACCTGTGGCTGCCGCTGGCCCACGTCTTCGGCAAGGTGCTGACCTCGGGGCAGATCGAGGTCGGGCACGTCACCGCCGTCGACGGCCGGATCGACAAGATCATCGAGAACCTGCCGATCGTCCAGCCGACCTACATGGCGGCCGTGCCGCGCATCTTCGAGAAGGTCTACAACGGCGTGGTCGCCAAGGCGCGGGCCGCCGGCGGGGCCAAGTACAAGATCTTCCAGTGGGCGGCCGGCGTCGCCCGCGAGTACGCCAAGGTCAGCCAGGACAACTTCCGGCGCACCGGCAACGCCAACGTCCCCTTCGGCCTCGCCACCAAGCACAAGATCGCCGACGCGCTCGTCTACTCCAAGCTCCGCGAGGCCTTCGGCGGCAACCTGCGCGCCTGCGTCTCCGGCTCCGCCGCGCTCGCTCCCGAGATCGGCTACTTCTTCGCCGGCGCCGGCATCCACATCCTGGAGGGCTACGGACTCACCGAGTCCAGCGCGGCCTCCTTCGTCAACCCCGGCGAGACCTACCGCACCGGGACCGTCGGCAAGCCGCTGCCCGGCACCGAGGTGCGCATCGCCGACGACGGCGAGATCCTGCTGCGCGGCCCCGGCATCATGGAGGGCTACCACGGGCTGCCGGAGAAGACCGCCGAGGTGCTGGAGCCGGACGGCTGGCTGCACACCGGCGACATCGGCGAACTCTCGCCGGACGGCTACCTGCGCATCACCGACCGCAAGAAGGACCTGATCAAGACCTCCGGCGGCAAGTACGTCGCCCCCGCGGAGATCGAGGGCCAGTTCAAGGCGATCTGCCCGTACGTGTCGAGCATCGTGGTGCACGGCGCCGACCGGAACTTCTGCACCGCGCTCATCGCCCTCGACGGGCCGGCGATCCTCGGCTGGGCCGCCGAGAACGGGCTGGAGGGCAAGACGTACGCGGAGGTCGTGGCGGCGCCGGAGACGACGCGGCTGATCGAGACGTACGTGCAGACCCTGAACGACGGCCTGCAGAGGTGGCAGACGGTGAAGAAGTTCCGGCTGCTGCCGCGCGACCTGGACGTGGAGCACGGGGACCTCACGCCGAGCCTGAAGCTGAAGCGGCCGGTGGTCGAGCGGGAGTTCAAGTACCTGATCGAGGAGATGTACGAGGGCTCGCGCGAAGCCTGACGCCTGCGGCGGGCTGACCGGGGCGGTGCGGCCGCACCGCCCCGCGAACCCCGGCCCGGGGCGCTGAGATCGCAAG
>NZ_JBSFTP010000109.1:0-16422 GCF_053591315.1 Streptomyces sp. NPDC003042 | reverse complement strand
CGGGCCTCGAGGCGGCGCACCACGAAGCTCAGCGGCACGGTCACGAGGAGGTAGCACAGGCCCGCGACCAGGATGGGGGTGGAGTTGGCGTCCTCAAACGCCGGCGGGGCTGGTTTTCCGCCTCCGGGGTGGGGGAGGAGCCCCCCGCAGGGCCCGCCGGACACCGCACACCATCAAGCCGAAGGACACGCGACATGCACCGCGCACTGATCGTCGTCGACGTACAGAACGACTTCTGCGAGGGCGGCAGCCTCGCGGTCACCGGCGGGGCCGACGTCGCCGCCGCGATCACCGAGTTCATCGGGCAGGCCACGCCCGGCTACCGGCACGTCGTCGCCACCCGCGACCACCACATCGATCCGGGAGCGCACTTCGCGCACCCCCCGGCCGAGCCGGATTTCGAGACCTCCTGGCCGGTGCACTGCGTGGCCGGCACCGAGGGCGTCGGGTTCCACCCGAACTTCGCGCCCGCCGTCGCGTCCGGCTCCGTCGCCGCCGTGTTCGACAAGGGCGCGTACGAGGCCGCGTACAGCGGCTTCGAAGGGGTCGACGAGAACGGCACCGGGCTGGCCGAGTGGCTGCGCGAGCGCGGCGTGAGCGAGGTCGACGTCGTCGGGATCGCCACCGACCACTGTGTGCGGGCCACCGCCCTCGACGCCGCCCGCGAGGGCTTCACCACCCGCGTGCTCCTGGACCTGACGGCCGGCGTGGCCCCCCGGACCACCGCCCGCGCCCTGGAGGAGCTCCGGGGCGCCGGGGTGGGCCTGATCGGCGGCTGAGGCCCCCGCGAAGACTCAGGCGCCGCCCAGGAGGGCGCGGATCGGGTGCCAGAGTTCGGAGGCGCGGTCGGGGGCGCAGCGCCAGAGGAGGCCGTCGGGGTGGTGCAGGACGGCCGTGATCTCGTCGGGGGTCGGGGGCTGGGCGTTGCCGCGCAGGTAGACCGCCCGCATGCCGAGGTTCCGCAGCCTGGTCAGGGCGCGGGCCCGGTTCGCGGCGTGGACGAGTACGCGGACATTTCCGCCTTCTCCAGACGGCCTCGGCAGCATGAGCGCGACCACCACGCTGCCGCCTGGCAATCTGACGAAACCTCCACCGGGCATGCTTGTCATCTCCCCCGTCAATAGGACACTGGCACCCCGCATCTAAACGTGATCGGCCGCCGCCCGCTAGAGGGCGACGGCCGATCATGCTTTGACCTGCGGTTTTGCGAGTTACTTCGTGGAGGGTCCGACCTCGACCGTCATGACGAGACCGTCGTAGGTCTCCTTGGTGATCTTGATCTTGGTGTTGGTGTCAGTGACCTTCACCGAGCCGGTCGGGTTCTCGTCGTAGTAGTACGTGCCCTTGCGGTCGTCGAAGACCAGCTTGGCCGGCTTCGGCTTCAGGAAGAGCGGCTCGCCGTTCTTGTGCAGGGTGAACGCTTCCGTCGAGTAGGCGCTGAACGCCGCGTCGTACGGCTGGATCTTGTTGCGCAGCAGGGTGCCGTCCGACCACTTCATGGGCTTGGCGTTGGCGTCGATCGGCAGGATCAGGCCCTGACCCGGGTGCTGGCTGGTGTTGTTGTCCTTCTGGGACTTGTCCCACAGCCAGATCAGCAGGCCGTCCTGGTACGGGTAGTGCTCGACCCAGTCCGGACGGGTGTTGCCGTGGCCGAAGTTGTACGGGCCGACCTTGAGGGTCTGGTCGTACGAGACGTAGCGGCGGTTCTCGGCCAGGTAGTACTGCTCGTACTCCTTGGTGAAGCCGGCGCCGATGCGCGAGAAGCCCTTGCCGGTCCAGCCGTTGTCGCCGGCCTCGGCGCCGTCGGTGAACAGCGGGGAGCCGTCGGCGGTGAGGGTGACGGCGTCGGCCGTGAAGCCCTTGCCGCCCGCGCCGCCGTCCGTCTGGTAGCGGAAGCGGAGGTCGATCTTCTTGCCCGCGTAGGCGTCGAGCGGGAAGTTCAGCGACTTCCAGGACTCGGAGACACCGGTCAGCGAGGGGCTGCCGGCCGCGTCGACCGGGAGGGCCGTGCCGTCGGCGGTGCCGGCCAGGGCGGTCCAGTTGGCGCCGCCGTCCGTGGACACCTCGGTGTAGAGGTAGTCGTAGTCGGCCTCGATGTCCCACCAGCCCTTGAGGGACAGGGCGGCGGAGGACTTGCCGGTGAGGTCGACCGACCGGGTGAGGGTGTTCTTCAGGTCGTCACCCATGTTGCTCCACCACTGCGAGGAGCCCTCGGCGGGAGCGACGATGTCGGTCTTGACCTGCTTCTTCGGCAGCTCGACGACCAGCGCCTGCTTGTCCTTGGTGTTGAACGCCGAAACACCCAGCTTGTGGGTGGACTTCGTCGCGGCCTTCGCCGTGTCGTAGTCCAGCCAGCCCAGCTGGAGCTTGTCCCAGGCCGTCATGTCGCCCGGGAGGTCGCCTATGGAGTCCTTGCCGGTGCCGAGCCAGGAGCCCGCCGACATCAGGGACCAGAAGCCGACGCCGTTCTCGCCGCCACCGGAGGTGTCGTAGAGGTCCGGCAGACCGAGGTCGTGGCCGTACTCGTGCGCGAAGACGCCGAGGCCGCCGTTCTCGGGCTGCATGGTGTAGTCGCCGACCCAGATGCCGGTGTCACCGATCTGGGCGCCGCCGGCCTTGTTGTTCTCCGGGCCGGTCTTGCCCGCGCTGGTGCCGTACGCGTACCAGCGGTGCGCCCACAGCGCGGTGGTGCCCTGCACGCCGCCGCCGGCCGACTCGTCCTCGCCCGCGTGGACGATCTGGAAGTGGTCGATGTAGCCGTCGGGCTCGTTGAAGTTGCCGTCGGTGTCGAAGTCGTAGCGGTCCCACTGGTCGTACTGGGCCAGCTGCGCCTTGATCTCGGCGTCGGTCTTGCCGGCCTTCTGCTGGGCCTGCGTCCACGCGAGAACGCCGTCCTTGACGGTGTCCCACACGTTGGAGCAGTTGCTCTGGCCGCAGTAGTTCGAGCCGTAACGGGCCTCGTTGAACGGGACCTTCACCCAGTCGGAGACCTCGCCGTCGACCGAGTAGCGGCCCGAGGAGGTCTTCTCGTAGTACGTCTTCAGCGAGTGCTTGCCCTCGCCCGTACCGAAGTACAGGTCCTGGAAGTAGTCGCGGCTGAAGTCGGCGCGCCAGGCGGTGCTGTTGTCGTTGGCGCGGTCCGGCTTCGCGATGGTGTTGTGCATCGGGCCGGGCGTGCCGCCGTACTTCGGGACGGACGGCTTGGGGCCGGGGCCGTCCGGGTCGAACATGGTCGTGCTGTCGACCTGGTCGCCGAACTCGACGAGGATCGTGAAGATCTTGTCGGTCTTCTCGCGGCCGAGCTCGACGTACTTGTTGTCGTCGAGCTTGACGACCTTGGAGGCGCCGCGCTGCTCGACGTCCTTCTTGCCCGTCAGTACCTGGTCCAGGGCGGCCTCGCGCTGCTGCGCCTGCTGCTTGCTGAACGGGCCGTCGAGGTCGTGGTCGACCTTCTCCTTGGAGGAGGAGGTCGGGTCCTGGTGGTCGGCGGCCGGAGCGCCCAAGGGCGACGGGTTGGCCTGGGCGGCCGTGGTGAAGAAGGCGGCCGAGGCCGCGGTGGCGGCCATGGTCACGCCGACGGCGGCGGCGCGCAGCGCGCGTCGCCTGGTGGAATTGCTGGTCACTTGACGTCGTTCCCCTCCCGCGGCCGCAACGTAGGTCGGAACTTCTCCATAGGAGCGGGGGGTTCCGCGCGGCGCGCGTCTCAAGTGACGACATTTGACCGGAGAGTCGAGAGAAAAGACAGACCTTGACTTGTTCCTTACAACTGCACTATGCGGTCAGTCAGTTCCGTTATGCGGACGTTCCCGGGCCATAGTGGCCCCTTCCGGGGCGAAGGGCGCTTCACGCCGCCCGGGTGGGGGCGGGCGCGTGACCCCGTGCGCCCCCCGTGCTCCGCCGCTGTGCGTGAGGTCGTGCTTACGGTTGGTCCCACTCGGGAATCCACCGTCGTAGAGTCACTTGACGCGCGACCAGTTGAGCCGACTCCCCCTCCCCGCCTTGAGGACGGAAAACGCCATGCCGCGTCCGACTGCCGCACAGCTCGCCTACGGGACCGCCACCGTCATCGTGTCGACGATCGCCATGCTGCTGCTCTCGCAGACGCGCACGGGGCTCGGGGTCGCGGTCATCTCCGCCGCCGCGCTCGCCCTCGGGCTGCTGGTCGCCCTCACCGTGCCCGTTCCGCGCCGCCGCGGCCGGCACGCCGCCCGCCCCGCGGAGCGGGTCGTACCGGCCCCCGCGCCGGCGCCCGCCGCGGCGCCCCGGGCCCCAGAGCCGCAGACGTCGACCGCCGAGCACCCCGTACACCACTGACCCGCGCACGTCGGTGCGGGCGGCCACCCCCCTCGGGGACGGCCGCCCGCCGGCACAGCGTGTGTACGAGACTCAGGTCGACTTGACCACCACGGTCTTGGCCACCTTGTCGTGCAGACCCTGCTTGTACGGCTTGTCGATGAGCATCGACACGATCAGCGCGAGCGGCCACAGGCAGAAGCAGCAGACCAGCGTCGGGATCCAGAGCATGGCGGCGCGGCCGAGGGCCGCGTTGGAGCCCGGCACACTGCCGTCGTTGAGCATCGCGACGCGCAGGCCCATCGCCTTCTTGCCCAGGGTCCGGCCGTCCGTCTTGGTCATCCACCAGTCGTAGCCGACGTAGGCGACGATCGCGATCAGCGTCCACAGCAGACCCGTGCCGTCGTACGACCGGGTGATGACCTCGGTGACGTCCTCGCCCCGTTCCGTGTCGACCACGTACCGCTCGGTGCCGAACGGCAGCCGGATCAGGAACAGCGGGATGCCGATGATCAGCAGGTCGATGACGCGTGCGGCGAGCCGCTTGCCGAAGTCGGCGAGCGGGGGCATCCCGGCGAGCGGATCGGGCATGCCGTAGCCGCCGCCCCCGCCGTAGGGGGGCGGCGGGGGCGGATATCCGCCGCCGCCCGTACCGCCGGGGGGCGGGGGCGGGGGAGCTCCGCCTCCGCCGGGCGGCGGCGTGTCGTACGGCGAACCGCCCGACGGAGGCGTCGGCTCCTGGGGCTTCTTGAGGAACGGGTCGTCCTCGGGCGGCTGGCCCGGCGGCGGCTGATCGGTACTCATGGCCCGAGTCGAACCCGGGGCCGCCGGCCTCGCAACGGGACGGCGTCCGTTCGGGGGACGCCCTGGGCCTACCTGGCTACGTAGGTCCTCGCCGCCTTGTCGTGCCAGGCCTGGCGGCGGGGCCGGTCCACGAGGCACCAGAGGCTGCCCGGCAGGCCGAGGAAGGCGTACACGAGCCAGCGGCGCAGGGCCGCGCCGAAGCGGGGCGGGCGCAGCGTGGCGGTGGACAGGACGCGCAGCCCGAACAGCTTCTTGCCCGGCGTGCGGCCCCAGCGGGCGGTGGGCAGGACCTCGTAGAGGATGCCGAAGAGCAGGACGGCCGCCAGGACGAGGCCCAGGTAACCGGTGGTGGTGGCGTCGAGCAGCCACACGGTGGTGGTGCGTCCGCCGATCCGGGCGGCGTCGACCTTGGCCTGGAGATGCGCGCGCACCAGGGGTACGAGGGGCAGCGCGACGGCCGCCGCGACCCCGGCGAGGACGAGGGAGTCCACGGCCCGGGCGAGGAGCCGGCGGACCAGGCCGGCGGGGCGCACGGCCCGTTCCGCCATGCGCTCGAACACGGCCCGGGGGGTGGACTTCGCGGGGCGCTCGGCCGCGGCAGGCGCCTTTGCCCCGGTCCCGGGCCCCGGGTCCGGCAGGGGCGGGGCGGGGGGCGCGACGGCCGTACGGGCCGCCTCGGGGTGGCGGGATGCCTGCGGGCCTGGCTCGGCCGGGGCGGGGGCGGGGGGCCAGACGGTGGGCTCCGGCAGGGGCGGCGCGGTGGGCAGCGGCCGGGCGGAGCGGACCTCGGCGGCCCCGAGCAGCACCTCCGCGCGACGGTCGGCGTCCCGGCGGGGGGCGGCCGGTGCGGTGGCGGCGGCCGACGGGGCCGGAGCCGCCTCGGGCCAGGACGACGTCAGGCCGGAACCGCTGCCTCCGGGAGCGTCCGGCCAGGCGGGCGCGGAGGGCAGGGCGGGCGCGGCGGGCGCGGAGGACGCGGAGGGCGCGGCGGGCGCGGAGGGCAGGGCGGGCAGCGCGGGCGTGGCGGGGGAACGGGCCGACAGGATGCCCACGCTCTCGGCCGGGGCCTGCGCCGGGAGCCGCCGGGCGGTGGCGCCGGCCGTGACCGCCCCGGCGGGTACGGCTCCCCGGGCCAGGGAGATCCCCGCCGGGCGGCTCTCCGGCTCCGCCGGGCCGCCCCAGGACACCCGGGCGTCGCGGGAGCCGCCGAAGCCGGCCTGGTGCAGGGGGTCGGCCTGCCAGCCCACCGCCTCGGGTTCGGGTTCGGGGTCGGGCTCGGGGTCGGGTGCACGTGCCGGCTCGGGCAGCGTCTCGGTCACGGAGGTCTCGTCCAGGAACACCGGCCCGGTCTCGTCCGCGGGGGCGGCGGGGCGGCTCGTACCCGGAACCCAGGAGGCGCCGCTCCAGTACCGGACGTACCCGGGAATGGACGGATCGGGATAGTAGCCCTCGCGGGCCGCGTGCTCGCCGTCACCAGGGGAGGCCGTCAATGTCCCCAACTCCGATCGTGGCTTGAGGCTTGTTCAGGGAGGACCCAAGGGGAGGACCATAGCCAAGAACCCCCTGCCGCCAGGTCCGGTAACGGGAGATTCCAAGCGTTCGGGGGAACCTCGCCTCCCACCTCGCCGCGACCCCGCCCCGCACCGGTGTTTTCGGTCAGCCGACAGATTTCGGCCAATCCTCGATCCGCTGCCCGAAGTCGCGTCATACCCGGCCCCGCGGGGGCTCTCTGCGGGTGTGGGGCCGGTCCGGTCCCGCACTGGAACCGAACGCACCGAAGTGAGGCCGCCATGCACCACCCCGTCATCGAGCGCGAGCTGGAACTCAAGCTGGTCCTGTCCCCCGAGCGCAGCATCCCCGTCCCCGCCAAGCTGCTCTACCTCACCGACGACCCGTACGCCGTGCACGTGACCTTCCACACCGGCTCCTGTATGCCGGTCAACTGGACCTTCGCCCGCGAGCTGCTCGTCGAGGGGGTGTTCCGCCCGTGCGGCCACGGTGACGTGCGGGTCTGGCCCACGAAGGTCGACAACAAGCCCGTGCTCTGCATGGCGCTCAGCTCCCCCGACGGCGACGCCCTGCTGGAGGCCCCCGCCGCCTCGGTGTCGGCCTGGCTGGAGCGCACCCTGCGCGTGGTCCCGCCCGGGAGCGAGGCCGAACGGCTCGGCCTGGACGCGGCGCTGGCCGAGCTGCTCACCCCGACCCCGGCCGACGACCTGTGGCTGCGCGACCCCTGGCCGTCGGACGAGCCCGCCGAGGGGGACCTGTGAGGCGCGTTACGGGTCCCGGTGCGGGCGGTTCAGAAGAGCTTGCCGGGGTTCAGCAGCCCGAGGGGGTCGAACGCCCGCTTCACGTTGCGCTGCATCTCCAGGCCGACCGGACCCAGTTCGCGGGCCAGCCAGTCCTTCTTCAGGACGCCGACGCCGTGCTCGCCGGTGATGGTCCCGCCCAGGGACAGGCCCAGCGCCATGATCTCGTCGAAGGACCGGCGGGCCCGCCGCGTCTCGTCCTCGTCGGCGGGGTCGAAGCAGACCACGGGGTGGGTGTTGCCGTCGCCGGCGTGGGCGACGACCCCGATGAGCAGGTCGTGGGCGCGGGCGATGGCGGCGGTTCCGTCCATCATCTCGGCGAGCCGCGAGCGCGGTACGCACACGTCGTCGATCATCGTGGCGGGCCGCAGCTTCTCCACGGCCGTCAGCGACATGCGCCGCGCCTGGAGCAGCAGTTCGGACTCCGCCTCGTCCTCGGCGGGTACGACGGCGGTGGCTCCGGCGGCCGTGCACAGCTCCCCCACGGCGGCGAGCTCGTCGGGCGCGTGCGGGGTGTCGAAGGCGGCGAGGAGCAGGGCCTCGGTGCTGTCGGGGAGCCCCATCTTGCCGAGGTCGTTGACGGCGCGGACGGTCGTACGGTCCATGAGTTCCAGCAGCGACGGCGCGAGTCCGGCCTCCATGACGGCGCAGACGGCCTCGCAGGCCGCGGCGACCGAGGGGAACTCGGCGGCCAGGGCGAGCTGTCGGGGCGGGGCGGGCCGCAGCGCCAGGACGGCCCGCACGACGACGCCGAGGGTGCCCTCGGAGCCGACGAAGAGCCGGGTGAGGTCGTATCCGGCGACGCCCTTGGCGGTACGTCGGCCCGTGCTCATCAGGCGCCCGTCGGCCAGGACCACGTCGAGGCCCAGCACGTACTCGGCGGTGACCCCGTACTTGACGCAGCACAGGCCTCCCGAGGCGGTGCCGATGTTGCCGCCGATGGTGCACTGCTCCCAGCTGGAGGGGTCGGGCGGGTAGTACAGGCCCTGTTCGGCGACGGCCCGGGACAGGACGGCGTTGACCACGCCGGGCTCGACGACGGCGATCCGGTCGACGGCGGAGATCTCCAGGATCCGGTCCATCTTCACCAGGGACAGCACGACGCAGCCGTCGGAGGCGTTGGCGGCGCCCGACAGGCCCGTACGGGCGCCCTGCGGGACCACGGGGACCCGTAGGGCGGTGGCGGTGCGCAGGACGTGCTGGACCTGCTCCACGGTCCTGGGCAGGACGACGGCCGCCGGGGCTCCGGCGGCGCAGAAGCCGGCCATGTCGGTGGCGTAGGAGGTGGTCACCTGCGGGTCGGTGTGGACGGCCTCGGGAGGCAGGCCTTCGAGGAGGCGCGCGATGAGCTGTGCGGAGCGATCGTCATCCATGGGGCCAGCGTGGCAGCCGGGGCCATCGGTGTGAACACGGCCGCGACCCTCTTCGGACACCTCGGCGAGCTCTTCATATTGACGCACAGTGAACCCATGGACCGTATCGACGACGAAACGCAGCAGCCCGCGCCGCCCGTGACCTTCACCGGCCGCAAGACGCTCGTGGCGGCCGCCGTAGCGGTGGTCCTGATCGCCGGGGCCCTGCTGATCCGCCCTGCCCGCACGGGCGACGACGCGCGACCGCCGGGACCCAGTGAACGGGCCGCGTCTGCGGTCGGCATGGGCGCTCCGGCCGCGGCCGTGGACCTGACGGCGCTGGTGGCGGACCGGGAGAAGTGGGTCGCGGCGCACCCGGACGACCACGCTTCGTGGGCGGTGCTCGGTTCGGCGTACCTGGAGGAGGCGCGGCGCACGGCCGATCCGGGCTGGTTCCCGAAGGCGGAGAAGGCGCTCAAGCGGTCACTGGCGGTCCGGCCCGCCGAGAAGGGCAACCTCGACGCCATGACGGCCATGGGAGCGCTGGCCAACGCCCGGGGGGACCACGGGACGGCGCGCAAGTGGGGCGAGCTCGTACGGGCGCAGGCGCCCCGGCGCTGGACGGCGTACCCGGTCCTCGTGGACGCGTACTCGGGCCTCGGCGACTACAAGGACGCCCAGAAGGCCATGGAGCGGCTGATGGAGCTGCGGCCGGGCCTGGCCGCGTACCTGAGGGCCTCGCAGGTCTACCGGGACCGGGGCTGGCGCGAGGACGCGGCGGCCTCCCTGGAACAGGCGTCGGGCGCGGCCAAGGCCCCGGCGGAGAAGGCGTACGTACTGTTCCGGCTCGGGGAGCTGTCCTGGGAGCGCGGCGAGGCGGCCGAGGCGCTGCGGCTGTACGAGGCGGCGCTGCGGACGGACCCGGCGCAGGCGCAGGCGCTGGGCGGGCGGGCCCGGGCGCTGGCCGCGCTGGGGCGGGACGGGGAGGCCGTCCGGGACTACCGGCTGGCGCTGGGGCGGACCCCGGTGCCGCGGCTGGCGCTGGAGCTGGGCGAGCTGCTGGAGTCCCTGGACCGGGACGAGGAGGCCCGTGCGCCGTACGCCACGCTGGCCGTGCTGGCGGGGCGGGACGGGACGCGGGGAGCCGACGACGAGGTCGTGCTGGGCCTGTTCGAGGCGGACCACGGCGATCCGGCAGTGGCGGTGCGCAGACTGTCGGCGGAGTGGGAGCGGCACAAGAACGTGCACGTCGCGGACGCGCTGGCGTGGGCCCTGCACAAGGCGGGCGATGACACGGCGGCGCTGGAGTACGCGAAGAAGGCGACCGACCTGGGCATGCGCAACGCCGCCTTCTCCTACCACCGGGCGATGATCGAGCGGGACCTCGGCGACGAGGCGGCGGCCCGGCGTCACTTGCAGGAGGCCCTGCGGACGAACCCGGTCTTCTCGCCGCTGCGGGGGCCGCGGGCGAAGGCGGCCCTGGAGGCGATCGGCCGGCCGGCGGCGGGCGGCCCGGAGAACATGCAACCGCGCAGACCGTGGGTGGCCCCGGAACTCCCGAAGCCGATGCCTCCGGCGGTGAAGCCGATGCCTCCGGCGGTGAAGCCGGTACCTCCGTCGGCGAAGCCGAAGCCGAAGCCGACCCCGGCGCCGTCACCGTCGGCCAAATCCAGCCCCGCCGGGGATTGAGGCGCGGGGGTCCGGGGACGGAGCCCCCGGCAACGGCGCCGCACCCGGGCGGCGGCGGGGGCAGGGGCGGCACCGCAAAGCGGCAGCGGCGGCGCACCGGCCCCGGGGCCCGCAACCTCAGAGGTTGCCCCGCTTCTCCTGCTCCCGCTCGATCGCCTCGAACAGGGCCTTGAAGTTGCCCTTGCCGAAGCCCATCGAGCCGTGCCGCTCGATCATCTCGAAGAAGACGGTCGGGCGGTCCTGCACCGGCTTGGTGAAGATCTGCAGCAGGTAGCCGTCCTCGTCGCGGTCGACGAGGATCTTCAGCTCGCGCAGGGTCTCCACCGGGACCCGCGTCTCGCCCGCCCAGTCGCCCAGCGTGTCGTAGTACGAGTCCGGGGTGTCCAGGAACCGCACGCCCGCCGCCCGCATCGCGCGCACGGTCGAGACGATGTCGTTCGTGGCGAGCGCGATGTGCTGGACGCCGGCGCCGCCGTAGAACTCCAGGTACTCGTCGATCTGCGACTTCTTCTTCGCGATCGCCGGCTCGTTGATCGGGAACTTCACCTTCAGGGTGCCGTCCGCGACGACCTTCGACATCAGCGCCGAGTACTCGGTCGCGATGTCGTCGCCCACGAACTCCTTCATGTTCGTGAAGCCCATGACCTTGTTGTAGAAGGCGACCCACTCGTTCATGCGGCCGAGTTCGACGTTGCCGACGCAGTGGTCGATCGCCTGGAAGGTGCGCTTGGCCGGCGGCTCGACCATCGGCTCGACGGCGACGAAGCCGGGCAGGTAGGGGCCGGTGTAGTCGCCGCGCTGGACCAGCGTGTGCCGGGTCTGGCCGTACGTCGCGATGGCGGCCAGCACCACCGTGCCGTGCTCGTCCTTGACCTCGTACGGCTCGTCCAGGCCGCGCGCGCCGTGCTCGACGGCGTACGCGTAGGCGGCGCGGGCGTCGGGGACCTCGATGGCGAGGTCGATCACGCCGTCGCCGTGGTCGGCGACGTGCTCGGCGAGGAAGCGGCCGTGGTCGGTCGTCGCCTTGATGACCGAGGTGAGGACGAAGCGCGCGGCGCCGTTGGTCAGGACGTAGCTGGCCGTCTCGCGGGTGCCGTTCTCCGGTCCGGAGTAGGCGACGAGCTTCATGCCGAAGGCGGTGGAGTAGAAGTGCGCGGCCTGCTTGGCGTTGCCGACGGCGAAGACGACCGCGTCCATGCCCTTCACCGGGAAGGGGTCTGCCTCACGCGCGGTGTGCGGGGTGGTGTCGAGGGTCTCAGTCATGAGCGCAGAGTCCCGCCATTCCACAAGCTGCGCAATAGTTTGTTGCTTTGCTGTACAGACTGACCAGCCAGGCCGCAGGATGACTGAGAGATCTGTGCAGTATGACCAGCTCCGGAGGCACCCATGGGCATCGACGAACTCGACGGCCGACTCCTCGTCCTCCTCGCGCGCGAGCCCCGGATCGGGGTCCTGGAGGCCTCGCGCCGGCTCGGGGTGGCGCGCGGGACGGCGCAGGCGCGGCTCGACCGGCTCCAGTCGAACGGAGTCATCCGCGGCTTCGGTCCGCAGGTCGATCCGGCGGCCCTGGGGTACCCGGTCACGGCTTTCGCCACGCTGGAGATCAAGCAGGGCCAAGGCGCGGACGTACGGGCGCACTTGGACGGCGTACCGGAGGTGCTGGAGCTGCACACGACCACCGGGCACGGGGACATGCTGTGCCGGCTCGTGGCGCGCTCCAACGCCGATCTCCAGCGGGTGATCGACCGCGTCGTCGGTTTTGACGGCATCGTGCGGGCTTCGACGGCGATCGTGATGGAGAACCCCGTACCCCTGCGGATCATCCCGCTGGTCGAACAGGCGGCGGAGGACGACGACCGGTGATCCAGGGGCCGCCCGAGTTCCAAAGAAGACGATGCAAAGAAGTCCTTGCATAGAACCCTTTGCAACTCTACTCTTGGGTCATGCCCGAGAAGCCCGAGCCCGAGAAGCCCACTGTCCGCGCACTCGACGTCCGCGCCCTGCGCGGCCTCGCCCACCCGCTGCGCATCCGCCTCCTCGGCGCCCTGCGCATGAGCGGCCCGGCCACCGCGTCCCAACTGGCGGAGAGATTCGGGGAGTCCAGCGGGGCCACCAGCTACCACCTGCGCCAGCTCGCCGCGCACGGGTTCGTCGAGGACGCACCGGAACACGGCAAGGGCCGTGAGCGCTGGTGGAAGGCCTCTCACGACGGCACGCAGTTCGACGAGTCGCTGATCTCCGACGACGACCCGGCCACCCGGAGCGCGGCCGAGGTCTTCCTGGCCGAGATCATGAAGATCCACACGCAGGAACTGACCACGTGGCTCGGCGAGGCACACAGCTGGTCATCGGAGTGGCGGGGCGCCACGGACCTCAGCGACTTCACGCTGAAACTGACCCCCGGGCAGAGCCACGAACTGATCCACAAGGTGCACGAGCTGATCAACAGCTACCGCGATCTGCCGCCCGCCGCGGACCCGGAAGGCATGGAGACGGTTCGTTTCCACACGCACGCCTTCCCGCGCCGGGTCGACGAGTAAGTAGCCCTTTCCCCATCTGTTTTCCACAGAAGGAGTCCTGCCATGAGCACCTTCCACCACGCACGGGCCCACGCCGCACGCACCGCCGAACTCGCCGCCGAGGCCGCCGCCTGGCGCCTCGCCCAGAACTCCCGCCCGGCCAGGACGCCCGCGCTGCCCGCCCTGCGGAACCGGCTCGGTAAGGCCCTGGTCGCCGCCGGGATACGCCTGATGCAGCCGGCCCACGTCCACGCCCGCATCCAGCGGCACGCCGTGTGAGCCGACGGCCGGCCGTCAGCAGGACGGAACGGGCTGTCCCCGGTTCAGCGCCCGCAGAGCGTTCACCGCATCCGTCAGCGAAGTGACGGGGATCAGCTGGAGCCCCTCGGGGAGTTCGGAGCGCGCGTCCGAGCACTCCGCCTTCGGTACGAGGAACACGCTCGCCCCGTCGCGCCGCGCGGCCTGGGTCTTCAGGCCCACGCCGCCGACCGCGCCGACCGCGCCGTCAGCGCTGATGGTTCCCGTACCGGCGACGCTGCGGCCGCCGGTGAGATCGCCGCCGCTGCCGTCACCGTCGAGCTTGTCGACGATGCCGAGGGAAAAGAGGAGCCCGGCGCTCGGACCGCCGACGTCGGCGAGGTTGAGCTGGACCTTCACCTCTTTGGGGTCTTTGTGGAGATAGCCGAGAGCGGCTTCGGAGGCGGCCGATTGCGATTTGACCATTTCCTCCAGATTGTGTTCCTCGATCTGCTTGTCGCTTCCGCCCGAGGGGTATACGGATTCTTTTGGCATGACCGCCTGGTCACGCTTGAACCAGTATTCGACGAGTTGATGCAATTTCATCGTCGAGGACGGACCGGTGGCCCGGATGGTGGTCATACGGAGCTGGCCCGTGGTCTCCCGGACGGAGGCGCCGGTGACGGAGATGACCGGCTTGCCCTTGTCGGAGCCGAGCACGTCGGCCGTGGGCCCGGGAGTGGCGACCACGAAGGGCAGCGGCGCGAGGGCGGCGACGGCGAACAGCCCGAGAACGGGCACGGCGCAGACGGCCAGGGCGGCGGGACGCGGCAGACGTGTGAGGCGAGAGAGCACCCGGTCAATCTATCGGGCCCCGTGCCGCGTCCGGGCTCCACGGGCCTGCGGCAGGGCCACGAGCACGGCCCCGCCGGCGCTCGAGGCGCACGGCGGGGCCGGACATCGGGACCGTCAGGACGAGGACGACGAGGGCGAGGGCGACGACGACGAGCGGCGTCAGCGCAGTGCGTCGGCGACCTCACGCGCCGCGTCGACCACCCGCGGCCCGACCCGCTCCGGCACGGCGTCGGCCAGCATGACGACACCCACGCTGCCCTCCAGCCCCGTGATGCCCACCAGGGGCGCCGCGGCGCCGCTGGCGCCCGCTTCGAGCTCCCCGTGCGTCAGGGTGTACCCGGGGTCGTTCAGCGCCCCCTGACGGGCTGCCAGAATGGCCCGCCCGGCCGCACCGCGGTCCAGCGGGTGGCGGAAGCCGGCCCGATAGGCGACGTGGTAGTCGGTCCAGGTCGGCTCGACGACGGCCACGGCGAGCGCTTCGGTGCCGTCGACGAGGGTCAGGTGCGCGGTGGCCCCGATGTCCTCGGCGAGCGAGCGCAGCGCGGGCAGGGCCGCCTCCCGTACGAGCGGGTGGACCTGACGCCCCAGCCGCAGCACCCCGAGCCCTACGCGGGCCCGGCCGCCGAGGTCACGGCGGACCAGGGCGTGCTGTTCGAGAGTGGCGAGCAGGCGGTAGACCACGGTGCGGTTCACACCGAGGCGGTTGGAGAGCTCGGTGACAGTCAGACCGTGGTCGGTGTCGGCGAGCAGCTTGAGGACTCTGAGCCCTCTGTCGAGAGTCTGGGAGGTTTCCGCGGTCACGACGCCTCTCCCTCTTTTTTCGGTGGGCGGCGGTGACTCTCACGATGGGGAGCGCCGCCGGTCCCTCGGCGACGCATGGAGAGGCCGCCGGTAGCGGCCATGGCACCGGCTGCGCTCCCGCGGCGGCGCTGCCACGGGGCGTTCGATGCGGGGACAGTAGCGAGCGGGTCCGCTCAGCGGAAGACCTCGTCCAGAATCCGGGCGCCTGCTGCCGGTTTACGGTGATTTCGGCGCACGCCTGTGCCAATTCGTAATCTGGAACGGCGGAAATTCGCTTTACAGGCCCCTTACTCTGATCATGTTCAAAAAGATGTCTGGGGGGCGGCGGGCCAAGTGCCTCAAGCTCACGTAGGGGAAGAAGCAAAAGTGAAGCTGAAGCGCATGGCCGTCATCGCCGCCGCCGCCGTGGTGGGCCCGACGGTCCTCATGGCCACGCCCGCGATGGCCGACGAGACCCAGAACACCGCGGTCACCACGCCGGACGCGGCCCCGCAGGACGACGCGGCCCCGGTCGAGGAGACCAAGCCCGTCGCGCAGACCCCGGCCGTCACGCCGGCCGAGGAGACCAAGCCGGCCGCCGAGACCCCGGCCGACAAGCCCGCCGCCGAGACCCCGGCCGTTCCGGCTCCGGTCGCCCCGGCCGCGCCGGCCCCGGCCCCGGCCCCGGCCCCGGTCGAGAAGCCGGCCGAGACGCCGGTCGCCGAGCATGAGGACGAGGACTTCGAGGGCGACGAGGACTTCGTCGCCACCGGTCCGGTCCTCGACCTGAAGGACGTCCCGGCCACCTTCAAGGCCGGCGAGTGGACGAAGTTCTCCATCGCCGTCGACAACTCGAAGAACAAGCCGCAGGAGAGCTACGTGCTCGTCCTGGCCGTCGTCAACGAGGCCGGCAACCTGACGAAGAAGAACACCCAGGTCGAGATCTTCTACAACGGTGCCTGGCACCCGGTCGAGATCATGGACGACGGTGGCACCCCGGTCGCCCTGCTGAACGAGGACCTCCAGATCCCGACGGGCAAGATCAAGCTCGACGTCCGCGTCAAGTTCAGCGCCGGCGCGCCCAAGGGCGACATCGTCATCGCCGCCGCCGGTGGCAGCAACACCGACGAGACCGTCTGGTCGGACACCGTCTGGGTCGAGTCGAAGATCGTCTCCGGCAGCAACAACGGTGGCGGCAACAACGGCGGTGGCAACACCGGCACCAAGCCGAACGGCGGCACCAGCACCACGCCGATCGTCGACAACAGCAACAACGGTGGCAACACCAACACCGGTGGCAGCACCAACACCAACGCGGGCGGTCAGCTCGCCGAGACCGGCTCCGACGCCGCCACCAGCTGGGCCCTCGGTGGCGCCGGCGTGGCGCTCGCCATGGGCGCGGCCCTGGTCGCCGGCAACGGTCGCCGTCGCCGCGTCAACGCCTGACGCTGAGCGGTAGCACCACCAGTACAACGAGAACGGGGTCCGTGTCGGTTCGCCGCTCGTCGCGCTCGCCCTCGCGGCGCTCGCGCTGCTCCCGCTCGCGTGGACCCGCGGCCGTCGGCCCGCCGTGGAACTCGTGCT